>CAZRXZ010000122.1:0-4678 GCA_964604095.1 uncultured Arenimonas sp.
CAGCCTGCGGATCGCCTCCGGCAGCTCCAGCAGGCGCAGCAGGTTGGACACCGCGGCGCGCGAGCGGCCGACGGCTTCCGCCGCCTGCTGGTGGGTCAGGTCGAATTCGTCGATCAGGCGTTGCAGCGAGTTGGCTTCTTCCAGCGGGTTGAGGTCCTCGCGCTGGATGTTCTCGATCAGCGCCATGGCGATCACCGCGCGGTCGTCGACCTCGCGGATGACCACCGGCACCTCGCGCAGCTCGGCCAGCTGGGCCGCGCGCCAGCGGCGTTCGCCGGCGATGATCTCGTAGCGGCCGGCGGCGATCTCGCGCACCACGATCGGCTGGATCACGCCCTGGGCGCGGATGGAGTCGGCCAGCTCGGTGAGCTGCGCTTCCTTCATGTCGCGGCGCGGTTGGTATTTGCCGGGCTGCAGGCTGCTGATCGCCAGGCGGGTCAGTCCTTCCTTGGCCGGGTCGGCGGGTGCGGCGGCGGCTTTCAGGTTACTGCCCAGCAGGGCGTCCAGTCCGCGGCCGAGGCCGGTTTTTTTCGCCGCCATCAGTGCTTCTCCATGCGTTTTTGGCTGTTGCGCCGGATGATCTCTCCGGCCAGTCCCATGTAGGCCAGCGCGCCGCGCGAGCTGCGGTCGTAGCGCAGGATGCTCATGCCGTGGCTGGGCGCCTCGGCCAGGCGCACGTTGCGCGGCACCAGGGTGCGGAACACGGTGTCGCCGAAGTGCTCGGTGAGCTCGTTGCTGACCGCGTTGCCGAGGTTGTTGCGCACGTCGTACATGGTGCGGATGATGCCGTCGATCTCCAGCGCCGGGTTCAGCTGCTGCTTGAGCGCGTTGATGGTGTTGATCAGCGAGCTCAGGCCCTCCAGCGCGAAGTACTCGCACTGCATCGGCACGATGATGCCGTCGGCCGCGGCCAGCGCGTTCAGCGTCAGCAGCGACAGCGACGGCGGGCAGTCGATCAGGATGAAGTCGTAGTCGGCGCGGATCGGGTCCAGCGCCTGCTTCAGGCGGCTTTCGCGCGCCGGCATGTCCATCAGCTGGATCTCGGCGGCGGTCAGGTCGATGTTGCCGGGGATCAGGTCGTAGCCTTCCTCGCTGCGCACGAGGGCCTGCGCCAGCGTGCATTCGCCCAGCATCAGCTCGGTGATCGAATGCGCCAGTTCGCGCTTGTCGACGCCCGAGGCCATGGTCGCGTTGCCCTGCGGGTCGAGGTCGACCAGCAGCACCTTCTTCGGCGCGGCGGCCAGGCCCGCGGCCAGATTGACGGCCGAGGTGGTCTTGCCCACCCCGCCTTTTTGATTGGCGATAGCGATGATGCGGCTCATGCGGTGTCCATGGACGGAAAGGGTTCCCCTAGCCCGTCATTATGCCCAAACCGGCCGCGCTTTGCCCGCGCCCGGCGATTTTTCAGCCGGCGGCGGCCCGTTGCACCACCACCAGCTGGCGTTCGGCGTCCAGGCCCGGCACCTGCAGGGGGTGCACGGCCAACACCCGCCATTCGGCCGGCAACTCCGCGATTTCCTCGGCGATCTGCGGGCCTTTCATCGCCAACAGGACGCCATCGGGCGCCAACAGGTGGCCGCCGACCGCCAGGATGCCGGCCAGCCGGTCCATGGCGCGGGCGGTGATGGCTTGGTAGCGCCCGGGTTCGGCCACGGCCTCGGCCCGGGATTCGATCACCCGCACGTTGTTCAGCCCGAGCTGGCGCACCACCTCGCGCAGGAAGCGGGTTTTCTTGCCGTTGCTTTCCACCAGGCTCACCGCCGCCTCCGGCCGGATGATGGCCAGCGGGATGCCGGGCAGGCCCGGCCCGGTGCCCAGGTCGGCCAGGTCGGCGTGGGTGAAATGCCGGTGCATGGCCAGGCTGTCGAGCAGGTGCTTGCCCAGCATCTCGCGCGGGTCGCGGATGGCGGTCAGGTTGTAGGTCTGGTTCCAGCGCGCCAGCAGGTCGAGGTAGGCCAGCAGGGCGGGCGCGTGGGCGGTATCGATGCCGAGGGCGTTCAGGCCCCGGCACAGCTCGGCGTGCAGCGGATGGTCGGTCGCGGTCATGGCGGTATTGTCGCGCATCCGGCGCGCCTGCGCATACACTGGGCAAAACCGGAGGAGATGGCAATGGCCGAGGTACTGATCACGGGCGCCAGCGGATTCGTCGGCGCCCAGGTGCTGCGCGAGTTGCTGGCGCAGGGGCATGCGGTGCGCGCGCTGTCGCGTTCGGCGGCGTCCGACGCGGTGTTGGCGGCGGCCGGCGCAGCGCCGGTGCGCGGCAGCCTGGGCGATGCCGACTCGCTGCGCGCGGCGGCGCGCGGCATGGCGGCGGTGTTCCATTGCGCGGCCAACACCAGCGCCTGGATCCGCGACAGGGCCGAGCAGGACGACACCAACATCGCCGGCACCGGGCGCCTGCTGCGCGCGGCCGAGGCCGCCGGCGTCGGCTGTTTCGTGCACACCTCCAGCGTCTCGGCCTATTCGCATCTAGTGCACGGCACCCTGCGCGAGGACGTGCCGCAGCGCGGCGGCGAGAGCCGGGTCAACTACGAGCGCAGCAAGTTCCTGGGCGAGCGTCTGGTGCGTGAATCCGCCTTGCCGCACCTGATCTTCAATCCCTCGCACGTGCTCGGCCCGGGCGACCGCAACAACTGGGCGCGCCTGATCAAGATGGTGCACGACGGCACCTTGCCGGGCGTGCCGCCGGGTTCCGGCGCCTTCGCCGACGTGCGCGAGATCGCCAAGGCCCAGGTGCGCGCCTGGCAGACCGGCCTGCGCGGCGAGTCGTTCCTGCTCGGCGGCGAGCACGCCAGCTTCCTGCGGTTCGCGCAGCTGGCGGCCGAGCTGTCCGGCCGGCCGGCGCCGCGGCGGGCGATGCCCGCGGCCTTGCTGTGGTGCGTGGGCCAGGCCAGCGAGGCGCTGTCGCGCGTCACCGGACGGATGCCGCAGATCACGCCGGCGGCGGTGGCGCTGACCTGCCATCATCTGCGCGTGGATTCCGGCAAGGCCGTACGCATGCTGGGCTACCGCGAGACGCCGCTGCGCACGCTGATGGCCGATACCCTGGCCTGGATGGCCGACGCGGGGATGATCAGGCCGTCGGGCGGCTGAGCGCGCCGTCGATGCGTTCGATCGGCAGGGCGCTGGAGAACAGGTGGCCCTGCCCGCTGTTGATGCCGATGCGGCGCAGGCAATCGCGTTGCGCCTGGGTCTCGATGCCTTCGGCGATGACTTCCAGGCCCAGCGACACGCCGAGCGCGTGGATGGCCTGCACCAGGTGGAAGGTCTTGTTGTTGGGGTTGTCGGTCAGCGTGCCGATGAAGCTGCGGTCGATCTTCAGGCAGTCCAGCGGATAGCGGTGCAGGTAGGAGAACGAGGAATAGCCGGTGCCGAAGTCGTCCAGGCTGATGCGGATGCCGGCGTTCTTCAGCTGCGTCAGCAGCTTCAGGCCCAGCTCGGGATGCTCGATCAGCGCGTCCTCGGTGACCTCGATGCACAGGTTGGCCGGCGATACGCCGTATTCGCCGAGCAGCGCCAGCAGGCGGATGGCGAAGCCCTCGTGGCCGAGGTGGCGCGGCGAGACGTTGATGCTGACGTAGTCGGCCGAGCCGAGCAGCACCGGCAGGTCGCGGCAGACCTGCTCGAAGATCGACCAGTCGATCTGCTCGATCAGGCCGGTCTCGCGCGCGATGGCGGAGAATTCGGACGGGCTGAGGATGCCGCGCTCCGGGTGGCGCCAGCGCATCAGCGCCTCGAAGCCCAGCGTGCGGCCGGTGGCCAGGTCGCTGATCGGCTGGTATTGCGGGAACAGCTCGCCGCGGGTCAGCGCGCGGCGCAGGTCGCCTTCGACCATCAGCGTGTTCAGCGCCGACTGGTGCAGGGCGTCGTCGAAGAAGGTGTAGCGGTTGCGGCCGAGCTCCTTGGAGCGGTACAGCGCGATGTCCGAATCGCGCAGGATCTCGTCCGGATCGTGGTGGCGCTCGTGCGAGATGGCGATGCCGATGCTGGGCGAGATGAACAGCTCCTTGCCCTGGATGCTGATCGGGGCCTGGAACTCCTGCAGGATGCGCTCGGCCACCAGCCGCGCCTCGCCGGTGTCGCGGATGCTGTTCAGGATCACCGCGAACTCGTCGCCGCCCAGGCGCGCCACCAGGTCGGGTTGGCGCACGCAGGCCTGCACGCGCTCGGCCACCACCTTGAGCAGCTCGTCGCCGACCCAGTGGCCCATCGAGTCGTTGATGATCTTGAAGCGGTCCAGGTCGATGAAGAACACGCCGAACAGGCGGCCGGGGCTTTCCCGGTACAGCGCGAGCGACTGCTTGAGCCGGCCGTACAGCTGGTTGCGGTTGGCCAGCCCGGTCAGCTGGTCGTGCAGGGCGTCGTATTTCAGCTTCTGCTCGGCCTCCTCGCGGCGCACGATCTGCTCGCGCAGCGCCTGGTTGCTGAGCTCCAGCTCCATGGTGCGCCTGCGCACGTTCGACTCCATCTCGGCGTAGGCCTGCTTCAGCCGGTTCGAGGATTCGATCTTCTCCAGCGCCTGGGCGATGTGGCTGCTGACGAACACCAGCAGCTCCTGCTCCTTGTGCGAATAGGCGCGTACGCTGTCGTAGCTCTGCAGCGCGATCACGCCGACCGCCTCGCCGCGGATGGTGAGCGGCACGCCCAGCCAGCATTTCGGCGCCGCGCCCTTGACCAC
>CAZRXZ010000123.1:0-4626 GCA_964604095.1 uncultured Arenimonas sp.
ATGGCGGCGATGAACAGGCCGATGAGGGAAAGGATGCCGAAAATCAGGCTGATCAAGGACATGGTCGGGCTTCCTGTGGGTTGGGGAATCAGGGCGTGCGCGTCGGTCCGCCGAGCCGGCGATGGCCTTGCCGCAACGCATAGGTCAAGAATATCAAGCTATTGCCGGCGAGTGTGGAAAACAGCCACAGCGCGTCCGGGTTCAGGCGCTCGGCGGTCGCGAAATCGCCGCGGGCGATGGCCACGAACGCGCCGGTCATGCCGCACAGCATGCAGGGGTCGTTCGGGTGCGGCGTCTGCAACGCCTGGCTGATTGCGAATACCGTCTGCGGCGGCAACAGCCAGAGCAACGCGCCGCCCGCCAGGATCGCCACGGATAGGATGGCCCAGACGGCGGTCAGGGCGCGGCGGAGGTCGTGGGCGGCGGGCATGCCGAAGGCGTGTGCGGGAACATGGTGAAACGGTAGCACAGCCCGCGCCGGCGGCGCAGGCGTTCAGTTTTCGCCGGCATGCGCCAGTGCGGTGGCCAGTTCGGGGAAGCGGAAGCAAAAGCCCGCCGCCAACAACCGTTCCGGCAACACGCGCCGCCCGCCGAGCAGCATCGGCGCGCGCGCGCCGAGCGCGGCGCGCAATGCCCAGGCCGGCATCGCCAACAGCGCCGGTCGCCTCAGGCTGCGCGCCAGGGTTTCGGTGAATTCGCGGTTGCTGGCCGGCGCGGGCGCGGTCAGGTTGTAGGCGCCGCGGCAGGTTCCGTGCTCGAGCAGGAACAGCAAGGCATCCAGGTAATCGCCGCGGTGGATCCAGCTCATCGGCTGGCGGCCGTCGCCCAGCCGGCTGCCCAGGCCGAGCGCGAACGGCAGCTGCATTTTCTTCAGCAGGCCGCCGTCGCGGTGCAGTACCAGGCCGGTGCGCAGCAGGCAGACGCGTATGCCCAGCGCGTCGGCCGCGCGCGCGGCGCGCTCCCAATCGGCGCATAACGTGGCGCCGAAGTCGGCGGCTGCAGGCGCGTTTTCCGTCACCGGGTCCGGCCCGTCGTTGCCGTAGATGCCGATGGCCGAGCCGCTCAGCAGCACGGCGGGTCTTTGACGGCACTGCCGCATGGCCTGCAGCAGCCGCTCGGTGACGCCGATGCGGCTGTCGCGCAGCGCGCGCTTGCGCGCCGTGGTCCATGGCCGGTCCACGATCGGTTCGCCGGCCAGGTTGATGACGGCGTCGAACGCGGTTTCCGGCGTCCATTCCGCCAGATCGCGCCAGGCCGTGGCGGCGTTGCCGAACAGTGCCGTCACCGCCGTCGGCCTGCGGCTCAACACCGTCACCGCGTCGCCGCGCGCAAGCAAGCGGCGGACCAATGCGCGGCCGATGAAGCCGGTGCCGCCGGTGACCAGGACGCGCATCAGCCCTTCACCCGCAGGCTGGAGCGGCCGCCGTCGACGCCGATTACCTGGCCGGTGATCCAGCCGGCGTCTTCGGAGAGCAGGAACGCCGCCAAGGCCGCGACTTCCGCGGGCTCGCCCAGCCGCGGCAGCGGATGCAGGCCGGCGATGCCCTGCGCCATGGCGTCGTTTTGCCAGAGCGGTTTCGACAGCGGCGTGCGGGTTAGCGAGGGTGCGATGGCGTTGACCCGCACCGTCGGCGCCAGCTCCGCGGCCAGGCCGAGCGTGAGGCCGTTCACGGCCGATTTGGCCATGCCGATGGATGCGTGCAGGCCGAAGCCCTGCGATGCCGCGATCGAACTGAACAGGACCACCGAACCGCGCCCGGATTTCTTCAGCGCCGGCAGCGCCGCCTGCACCGCCAGCGCGGCCGACAGCGCGTTCAATTCGTAGTCGCGCAGGAAATCGGCGCGGGTGAGCCGCGGCAATGCCTTCAGGGTGATGCTGCCCACCGCGTACACCAGCCCGTCCAGCGCTTCGCCGGCGTCTCCGGCGGCCTGCGCGATGAAACCGTCGTCGAGCACGTCGCCGATGCTGAAGCTGGCGCCCGTTTCATCTGCCAAGGCGCGGACGGCATCGTAGTCGCGGCCGACCAGATGCAGCGCTCGCCCTCGGCCGGCCAACAGGCGTGCGGTGGCCGAACCGATGCCGCCGTTGGCGCCGAAAATCAGGGTTTTTCCGTCCATGCACGTCCTCCTGTTCCGTCACTGTAGCCGTTCCGCCGTGACGGCGGCGTATTTCCGCCGGGCATGAAAAAACCCGCGCGGCGGCGGGTTTTTCCGGGTCAGCAAGCGCGGCGGCTTACTTGATCTTGCCTTCCTTGTACGGCACGTGCTTGCGCACGACCGGATCGTACTTGGAGATTTCCATCTTGTTCGGCGTGGTCTTCTTGTTCTTGTCGGTGGTGTAGAAGTGGCCGGTGCCGGCGGTGGAGATCAGGCGGATTTTGTCGCGTTTCGATGCCATGTCAGGTGCTCCTTAAATTTTTTCGCCGCGGGCGCGCAGTTCGGCCAGGACCGAATCGATGCCACGCTTGTCGATGGTGCGCAGGCCGTGCGCGGAAACCTTCAGTTTCACCCAGCGGTTCTCGCTGGCGACCCAGAAGCGGCGCTCGTGGATGTTGGCGTGGAACGTGCGGCGGGTTTTGTTGTTGGCGTGCGAAACGTTGTTGCCGCTTTGCATGCTCTTGCCGGTCACTTGGCAAATACGACTCATGGCGTACCTCTTGGCGTTTTAAGGATCACCCATAGCCCGGGTGAATTCGGCCCCGCGGAGATTCCGCACACAATGGGGTGGCGCCCGATGACGGCGTGCGTATTGTGGGCCGCACGGCCAGCAGTGCTTCAGGCGAGCCCGCTATTATGCCGGAAAAGCCCTTGTGCCGCAAACACTTAGCTGAATCGCGGGCATTCGGCGCGGTAACGTGTTGATTCATATGGGTGTAGGGGCGAACCTATGTGTTCGCCCTGCCGGTGCGTGACGTGGGCGGACACGGGGGTCCGCCCGTACCGATTCGCGCCTCAGGCCGTACGGTTAGTGCGAGGCCTTGTCGCGGTGCCAGCCGCGGTGCTTGATGTCGAGGTACAGGCTGTACAGGGCGGTGAAGGCCGGGAACAGGTTCTGCAGCACGCCGACCGAGTCCTGCTTGGCCGAGAACAGGAAGTAGCTCAGGGTCATCAGGCTGCCGACCACGCTCATGTACCAGAACAGGCGCGGGATGACCGGCTTGCCGGCCCGGCGCGAGGCCACGAACTGCACCAGCCAGCGGCCGCCGAACATCAGCGCGCCGGTGTAGCCGATCAGTTTCCAGGGCGTGATGTGCAGGCCGGACCAGAACAGCCATTCGATCGGCTGGTTCATCATAGCTCGACGGTGTCCGTGATCTTGCTGCGCTTGATCAGCCAGCTCACGCCGCGCAGGTCGGCGATGCCGACCCAGGCCCGGCCCAGGTTGTTGTATTTCGACACGCCGGCGCCGCGTTCGCGGTGGTTGACCGGCACGCTGACCGATTGCCAGCCGGCGCGCTTGACCAGCGCCGGCAGGTAGCGGTGCATGTGGTCGAAGTAGGGCAGGTCGAGGAACAGCGCGCGCTCGAACAGCTTGATGCCGCAGCCGGTGTCCGGCGTCTCGTCGCGCAGCAGGCGCGAGCGGATGGCGTTGGCGGCCTTCGAGGCCCAGCGCTTGGAGCCGGAGTCCTTGCGCTGCACGCGCCAGCCGGCGAACAGCTTGATGGCCGGGTCGGCGGCGTCGCGCGCGGCCAGCAGTTTGGGGATGTCGGCCGGGTCGTTCTGGCCGTCGCCGTCCAGGGTCGCGATCCAGTCGGCGCGCGCCTGCTTGACGCCGTTGCGGATGGCCGTGCTCTGCCCGCTCTGCCGGCTGTGGCCGAACACGCGCAGCTCCGGCACCTCGGTCTGCAGGGCCTTCAGCACCGCGCGCGAGTCGTCCTTGGAGCAGTCGTCGACGTAGACGATTTCGAACGGCAGCACGCCGCGCAGGGCGGCGGTGATCTCGCGCACCAGCGGCGCGATGTTGTCGCGTTCGTTGAACACCGGAACGACCACGGAAACCTGCGGCTGGGCGAGGTTGTCGAGCGTCATGGCATGGGGCTCCCGGGCGTGGTCTGGCCGTTATTGTAGCGCGTCAGCGCCGCAGTTTTTCCAGGATGCCGTCGAGCGTGTCGAGTCCGTGGTAGTGGATGACCAGTTTGCCGCTGCCTTTGCGGCCGTGGTTGAGCGCCACCTTGGCGCCCAGCAGGTCGGCGATCTCGCGCTCCAGCGTGGCGATGTCGGCATCGCTGCGGGCCGGTGCGGCCGCCGGCTTGGACGGGCTCTTGCCGTTCTTGCCGGCCGACTGCGCGCGGCGCTCGACCTCGCGCACCGACAGCTGCTCGGCCGCGGCGGTCTGCGCCAGCGGAACCGCCAGTTCGGCCGGCAGGGTCAGCAGGGCGCGGGCGTGGCCCATTTCCAGCTGTCCGTCCTCCACCAGCCTGCGGATCGCCTCCGGCAGCTCCAGCAGGCGCAGCAGGTTGGACACCGCCGCGCGCGAGCGGCCGACGGCCTCCGCCGCCTGCTGGTGGGTCAGGCCGAATTCGTCGATCAGGCGCTGCAGCGAATTGGCCTCTTCCAGCGGGTTGAGGTCTTCGCGCTGGATGTTCTCGATCAGCGCCATGGCGATCACCGCGCGGTCGTCGACGG
>CAZRXZ010000124.1:0-4623 GCA_964604095.1 uncultured Arenimonas sp.
CATGACGCGCGGCAACCGGCGTGCTGGCGCTTCCCGAAGCGCTTCCACGTGTCGCCGTTCCTGCCGATGGCGCTGGACTACGATTGGCGCTTCGGCACGCCCGGCGAGGCCTTGGGCGTCTACATGCGCGTGCAGCGCGCCGGTGAGCGGCAATTTGACGCGACCTTGACCCTGCGGCGGCGAGAATTGCGACCATCCACGCTGTTACGGCAGTTGCTGGCGTTTCCGTGGATTACCGCGAAAGTCGCCGCCGGCATCTACTGGAACGCCCTGCTGCTCTGGCTCAAACGCGTTCCGTTCCACGACCATCCCTGAGGCCGACATGATCGACACCGAACTCCCGACCGCCGCCGGCAAACCGTCCGCGTTCGACGCCCTGATCCGCCGGCAGGTGCTGGCCAAGCTGGCCGGCCTGCGCCATGGCCACTTCCGGCTGGCGGAACACGGCGGCGTCACGGTACTGGGCGATACGGCCGCGCCCGACGTCGGCACCTTGGAGATCCGCGATCCGGCGTTCTTCGCCAAAGTCGCCTTCGGCGGCTCGGTCGGCGCCGCCGAATCCTACATGGACGGCGACTGGCGCTCCGCGCGCCTGGTCGACATCATGCGCCTGTTGATCCGCAACCGCGACCTGCTGGACGCGATGGAAGGCGGCGGCGCCCGTATCGCCGGCTGGCTGATGCGCGGCGCACATGCGCTGCGGCGCAACACCCGCTCGGGCAGCCGTCGCAACATCGCGGCGCACTACGACCTCGGCAACGACCTGTTCGAGCTGTTCCTCGATCCGAGCCTGATGTACTCCTCGGCCGTGTTCGAGCGCGAGGACATGACGTTGGAGGAGGCGTCCGAACGCAAACTCCAGCTGATCTGCGAGAAGCTGGAACTGGGTCCGGACGACCACCTGGTCGAAATCGGCACCGGCTGGGGCGCGATGGCGGTGTATGCCGCCTCGCGCTACGGCTGCCGGGTCACCACCACCACCATTTCCAAGGAGCAGCACGACCTGGCCGCCGAACGCATCCGCGCGGCCGGCCTGCAGGAGCGCGTGACCCTGCGGTTCGAGGATTACCGCGAACTCGAGGGACGCTTCGACAAGCTGGTGTCGATCGAGATGATCGAAGCCATCGGCCACCAGTACCAAGATACTTACTTCGCTAAATGCGCCTCGCTGCTCAAACCCGGCGGCAAGGCGCTGATCCAGGCCATCACCATCGAGGACCACCGCTACCGGCAGGCCCTGCACAGCGTCGATTTCATCAAGCGCTACATCTTCCCCGGCAGCTACATCCCCTGCGTCAGTTCGATGGTGGCGTCCGCCGCCGAGGCCGGCCAACTGCGCCTGACCGGCCTGCAGGACATCGGCGAGAGCTATGCGCGCACCCTGCACGAATGGCGCCGCCGCTTTCTCGGCGCCGAACCGGCGGTGCGCGCGCTCGGCTACGACACCCGTTTCGTGCGCATGTGGGATTTCTACCTGGCCTACTGCGAGGCCGGATTCCGCGAACGTTCGATCAGCGACGTGCACATGCTGTTCGCCAAACCGGCGTGATGAAGTCCCTTACCGCCAATCTGCCGCACGCCCTGCTCAACCTGATCGGCTTCCAGGCGGTCTGGCTGTGTTGCGTGATCGGCGCCGGCAACGGCGATTGGCGTCCCGGCGCGTTGGCCGCGGCGGCATTCGCGTTCTGGGTGCTGACGTTCGGTGGCAATCGGCAACGCGATTTGCGGACCGTGGCGATCGCCCTGCCCATCGGCTTCGTGATGGACAGCGTTCTGGTGAAGTCGGAGTGGCTGCGCTACGCCGAAGCGTTTCCCTCGAGCGAATGGGCGCCGTTGTGGATCATGGCGCTCTGGCTGGCCTTCGCGCTCACCTTGAACCATTCGTTACGCGCGGTCTACCGCAACCGTGTCTACGCCTTCCTGTTCGGCCTGCTGGGCGGGCCGTTGGCCTACGGCATCGCCGCCGCGCGTTTCGATGCGATGACGGTCGAGCACCGGCTGGTTCCGTCGCTGCTGCTGATCGGCGCGGTCTGGGGCATCGGGTTCAGCGCGATTCGCTGGCTGGATTGCGGCGGATCCAACCATGAGGAGACGTCGACATGAGCGTTGCCGAACCCCTGCTGGCGGTGTTCGCCGGTAGCGCCGCCGCCATGACGTTGGTCTGGTTGTTGGCACTGAAACTGCGCAATATCGGCATCGTCGACGTCGCCTGGGCCGGATTGATGGCCTTGGCCGGCATCTACTGCGCGCTGGCATCCGACGGCAGCACTGCCGCGCGTCTGGCGGCCGGCGGCTTCGCCGGAATCTGGGGCTTGCGTCTGTTCCTGGCCCTGCTGGCACGCGTGCGCCACGAGCCGGAGGACGGCCGCTACCAGGCGCTTCGCGCGGCTTGGAACGGCAGCCCGGCCAAGCTGTTCGCGTTCTTCCAAGGCCAGGCCGTCATCGTCGCCCTGTTCAGCCTGCCGTTCATCGCCGCCGCGTCAAACGCCAACCGCGGCTTCGACGCGCTGTGGTTCGCGGCCTTGGCCGTGTTCGTGCTGAGCGTGTCCGGCGAGGCCTTGGCCGATGCGCAGCTGGCCGCCTTCCGCGGCGATCCGGACAACCGCGGCAAGACCTGCCGCAGCGGTCTGTGGGCGTGGTCGCGGCATCCGAACTATTTCTTCGAATGGCTGCATTGGTTCGCCTATGTACTGATTGCGGTCGGCGGCGCGCACATGCCGCTCAGCCTGGTCGGGCCGGTGCTGATGTTGGCCTTCCTGTACCGCATCAGCGGCATCCCGTGGACCGAAGCCCAGTCCCTGCGTTCGCGTGGCGAGGATTACCGCCGCTATCAGCGCGAAGTCAGCGCGTTCTTCCCCCTGCCCCCGAAAATCCGATAATCCGGAGACTTATGAGCCTGATCGATTTCGCCGAACGCGGGCTGCTGCCCGATGCCCTGATCCGCTACGGCATCCGCCGCCTGTGCGCCCAGCGCCTGGCCGACGAAGGCGCCCACGATGCCGGACTCGCCGACCGCCGCTTCAACGCCCTGATCGAGGAGCTGAAGCGTAGCCCGGTGGCGATCGAGACCGCAGCCGCCAACGAGCAGCACTACGAGGTGCCCACCGAATTCTTCCGGCTGTGCCTCGGCAGGCGTCTGAAGTATTCCTCGGCCTACTATCCGAACGGCGACGAGAGCCTGGACGAAGCCGAGGAGCAAATGCTGCGCCTGTACGGCGAACGCGCCGACCTGCGCGATGGACAGGATATCCTGGAGCTGGGCTGCGGCTGGGGCTCACTGACGCTGTGGATGGCGGAGAAGTATCCGAACGCGCGCATCACCGCGGTCTCCAACTCGGCCACCCAGCGCGCGCACATCCAGGCCCAATGCCGCGAGCGCGGCCTGGGCAACGTCACCGTGCTCACCTGCGACGTCAACGTGCTCGACTTCGATGCCGACAGCTTCGACCGCTGCGTGTCGATCGAGATGTTCGAGCACATGCGCAACTACCGGACCCTGCTCGATTCGATATCGCGCTGGCTCCGCCCGGACGGCGCGCTGTTCGTGCACATCTTCGCGCACCGCTACCTGATGTATCCGTTCGAGGTCGAGGGCGAAGACAACTGGATGGGCCGCCATTTCTTCACCGGCGGCCTGATGCCCTCGGCCGACACCCTGCTGCATTTCGCCGACAGCCTCGCGGTCGAATCACGCTGGCTGGTGCCGGGCCGTCATTACGCCCGTACCGCCGAACACTGGTTGGCCAACCAGGACGCCAACCGCGACGCCGTGCGCGCCCTCCTGGCGGAAACCTACGGCAAGACGCAGGCCGATGTCTGGGCACAACGCTGGCGGATATTCTGGATGTCCTGCGCCGAACTGTTCGCCTACGGCGGCGGCAACGAGTGGCTGGTGGCGCACTACCGATTCCGCAACAAAAAACCCGGCTGAGCCGGGTTTTTCGGTTCTGCCGCACGCCACGGCTGAACTCAGGGCTTGTCTTCCGGTTTCGGCTCCGCCGGCTTGGCCGGCACGATGCGGATACCCTGCGACTTCATCCAGGCATCGAAGTCCTCGGCGGTCATCTTCTTGCCGCCTTGGGTCATGTTGAAGCGCACTTCCTTCGGCTTAGGCGCCTCTTCGGCCTTGGGCGCGGCCGGCTGGGTGCCGGGGCGGCGATCGCCCTTGGTGTACACCGGGCGTTTTTTCGGGGGCTGCTGGGCGGCTTTGCGCTTGCGCTCGGCCTCGACGCGCGCGGCCTCGGCCTTGCGGGCGGCTTCGGCGTCCGCGGCGGCCTTGGCTTGCGCGGCGGCGATCTGCTCGGGCGTCGGTTGCGGCGGCGGTGGCGGCATCTGCACCGGTTCGATTACCGGGGCCGGCTTGGGCGGCGGCGCCTCCTGTTGGCAGGAGGCAATCAGTGCGAGGGAAACCAACAGCGGCAAGGCCGTCCATCGGCGGAAAGGGAGGCGTTTCATGGCAACGGTATTCATGACACGATGATACGGAATCCCTTCCGATAGGGCAATAAAAAAGCCCGGCCGAAGCCGGGCTTTTCCATCACGCATGACCGCTTAGTTCTGAACGTTCAGTTCGGTACGGCGGTTGTTGGCGCGGCCTTCTTCGGTGTCGTTGGTGTCGATCGG
>CAZRXZ010000125.1:0-4619 GCA_964604095.1 uncultured Arenimonas sp.
ACGCGCCGCCGCTGGCCGCGCCGGGCATGATCGGCAAGGCCCTGCGCTACATGGCCCAGGCCGATGCGCCGTTCTACATCAAGCCCTCGACCGACCGCGCGCTGCTGGAGTGGCTGCTGCGGTTCTCGCTGCGCTGCAACGCCAAGGACATGCGCCGCGCCGCGCTGGCGCGGGCCGCGCTGCTGAACGCCTCGCGCGACCTGCTGCGCGACACCATCCGCGACAACGACCTGCAGTGCGGGTTCGCCGAAACCGGCGAACTGTACGTCTGCCAGAGCCAGGCGCATCTGGACGAGTTGGCCGCCGAGCTGCCGCTGCTGGCCGAATGCGGCGTGGCGGCCGAACTGCTCGATGGCGCCGCCGTGGCCGCGCGCGAGCCGGCCCTGCTGCCGGGCATGGCCGGCGGCCTGTTCTTCCCGGGCGACGCCCACCTGCGCCCGGACGCCTACTGCGCCGAACTGGCGCGCACCGTGCGCGCCCTGGGGGCGGTCATCGAAGAGGACTGCGAGGTGCTGTCGCTGCAGGTCGAAGGCGATGCCGTGACCCATGTCGAGACCACGCGCGGCCGGCGTTCGGCGCCGCAGGTGATCGCGGCGTTGGCCTCGTGGTCGCCGGCGGTGCTCAAAGGCTTGGACCTGACCATTCCGGTACAGCCCGGCAAAGGCTATTCGATCACCTACAGCCGCCCGGCGCTGTGCCCGAAGACGCCCTTGGTGCTGAAGGAGCGCAGCGTCTGCGTCACCGTCTGGGACGACGGCTACCGCTTGGGCAGCACCATGGAATTCTCCGGCTTCGACGACAGCCTGAACGCCAAGCGCCTGGCGGCGCTGGAGCGCGGCGCACGCGAGTACCTGATCGAACCGGTCGGCGCCGACGTGCATGAGCACTGGTACGGCTGGCGGCCGATGACCTACGACGACCTGCCGATCCTGGGTTTCTCGCCGCGCCACCGCAATCTGTTCCTGGCCACCGGGCACGGCATGCTGGGCATGAGCATGAGCGCCATCACCGGCCGGCTGGCGGCCGAGGCCCTGACCGGCCGCGCGCCGTCCATCGACCTCACGCCGTTCTCGCCGGCGCGCTTCTGATGCCGACGTTCACGCTCCACCAAGGCCATATGCCGCTGTTGGTGAGCCTGCCGCACAACGGTTCGGAGATTCCCGACGACATCCGCGCCGTGTTGCGTCCGTCCGCGCAGGCCGCGCCCGATACCGATTGGTTCGTCGACCGCCTGTACGCGTTCGCGCGCGAGATGGGCGCGTCCGTGCTGGTGCCGCGCTATTCGCGCTATGTGATCGACCTGAACCGCCCGCCGGACGACGTCTCGCTGTATCCGGGCCAGAACACCACCGGCCTGTGTCCGCGCACGGCGTTCACCGGCGAGCCGATCTATCTGGACGGCAAGGAGCCGGATGCCGAGGCCGTGGTGCACCGGCGCACGCAGTACTGGCAGCCGTACCACGCCGCGCTGCAGGCCGAATTGCAGCGCCTGAAGCGCCAGCACGGGCGGGTGTTGCTGTGGGAAGGGCACTCCATCCGCCCGGAACTGCCGTTCCTGTTCGACGGCCGGTTGCCGGATTTCAACCTGGGCACCGCCGACGGCCGCAGTTTCCCGGATGCCGGATTGCGCCGGCTCGAGGCCGTGCTGTCGGCGCAGTCGGACTACAGCTGGGTCAGCAACGGCCGTTTCAAGGGCGGTTACATCACCCGCCATTACGCCGAGCCTACCGAGCGCATCCACGCCTTCCAGCTGGAATTGGCGCAGAGCGCCTACATGGACGCGAGCATGACCGCGTTCGACGCCGCCCGCGCCGCGCCGGTGCAGGCCCTGCTGGAGCGCCTGATGCGCGCCGCGTTGGACTTGCCGGCCTGAGCGAATCGCGTTACCGTGTCGGGCGGGCACAATGACCGGCCCGGATTACGCCGCAGGGGAAGCATGAAGAATTCCGATCCGAATCCGCGCCACCTCAAGGGTGGCGGTATCATCCAGCGCCTGTCCGCCATCGGCGTGTTCGTGGTGTTCCTGTATCTGGTCAAACTGGCGATCGAGGGCAACTTCGATGCCGAAGTCGCCCGTTTCGCGGCTTGGCTGGAAAACCTGCTGGGCTGAGCCGGGGCGCCTGACGCCTCAGATTTCGAGCGAGGCCAGGTCGCCCTTGGTCTCCAGCCACTGCTTGCGGTCGCCGGCGCGTTTCTTGGCCAGCAGCATGTCCATCAGCGAGTCGGTCTGGCCCGCGTCGTCGATGGTCAGCTGCACCAGACGGCGGGTGTCAGGATGCACGGTCGATTCGCGCAGCTGGGCCGGGTTCATCTCGCCGAGGCCCTTGAAGCGGGTGACGCTGACCTGGCCCTTGAGCTTTTCGCGCTCGATGCGCTCGAGCAGGATGCGTTTTTCCTCTTCATCCAGCGCATAGAACACCTGCTTGCCCACGTCGATGCGGAACAGCGGCGGCATCGCCACGAAGATGTGGCCGGCGCGCACCAGGGCCGGGAAATGCTTGAGGAACAAGGCCGAGAGCAGGGTGGCGATGTGCAGGCCGTCGGAGTCGGCGTCGGCCAGGATGATGACCTTGCCGTAGCGCAGGCCGTCGATGTTGTCCACGCCCGGATCGCAGCCGATGGCCACGGCCAGGTCGTGCACTTCCTGCGAGGCCAGCACGCCGGAGCTGGCCACTTCCCAGGTATTCAGGATCTTGCCGCGCAGCGGCAGGATCGCCTGGAAATCCTTGTTGCGCGCCTGCTTGGCGCTGCCGCCGGCGGAGTCGCCTTCGACCAGGAACAGTTCGGTGCGCGACAGGTCCTGCGAGGTGCAGTCGGCCAGCTTGCCGGGCAGGGCCGGGCCTTGGGTGATCTTCTTGCGCACCACCTGCTTTTCGGTCTTCAGGCGCGCGGCGGCGCGTTCGATGGCGAGCTGCGCGATGGCGGTGCCGGCCTCGACGTGCTGGTTCAGCCACAGCGAGAACGCATCGTGCGCGGCCGATTCGATGAAGGCCGCGGCCTGGCGCGAACTCAGGCGCTCCTTGGTCTGGCCGCTGAACTGCGGGTCGGTCATCTTCAGGCTGAGTACGTAGCCGACCCGGTCCCAGACGTCTTCCGGCGCCAGCTTGACGCCGCGCGGCAACAGGTTGCGGAAGTCGCAGAATTCGCGCAGCGCGTCGGTCAGGCCCGAACGCAGGCCGTTCACGTGCGTGCCGCCCTGCGCGGTGGGGATCAGGTTGACGTAGCTTTCCTGCACCAGTTCGCCGTCGGGAATCCAGGCGAGGGCCCAGTCGACCACTTCGCTTTCCTTGCTCAAGTGGCCGGTGAAGGATTCGGCCGGCAGCAGTTCGCGGCCCTGCAGTTCGCCCAGCAGGTAATCCTGCAAGCCGTTCTGGTAATGCCAGCGGTTGCGTTCGCCGCTGGCTTCCTCGAACAGCTCGACCTCCAGGCCCGGACACAGCACGGCCTTGGCGCGCAGCAGATGGCGCAGCGCGCGCACCGCGAACTTGTTGCTGTCGAAGTATTTGCCGTCCGGCCAGAAGCGCACGCGGGTGCCGGTGTTGCGCTTGCCGACGGTGCCGACGGTCTCCAGCGCCGAGGAACGGAAGCCGTCGCGGAACTCCATGCGGTATTCGTTGCCGTCGCGCTTGATGCCGACCTCGACCTTGGACGACAGCGCGTTGACCACCGACACGCCGACGCCGTGCAGGCCGCCGGAGAAGGTGTAATTCTTGCCGCTGAACTTGCCGCCGGCGTGCAGGCGGGTCAGGATCAGCTCGACGCCGGGGATGCCTTCCTCGGGGTGGATGTCGACCGGCATGCCGCGGCCGTCGTCGGTCACCTCGCAGCTGCCGTCGGCGTACAGCGTGACCGCCACCGATTTGGCGTGGCCGGCCAGGGCCTCGTCGATGGCGTTGTCGATGACTTCCTGGGCCAGGTGGTTGGGGCGGGCGGTGTCGGTGTACATGCCCGGGCGGCGTTTGACCGGGTCCAGGCCCGACAGGACTTCGATGTCGGCGGCGTTGTAGCGTGTGTTCATTCGGCATTCAAGACGGCGATAAGGCGTTCAGCATGCTATCTGCGACCGGTGCGGTCAAGGGGCGCGGGAAAAGATGCGTTTTTGCGCCAAAGCCGGTAAAATGGTGCTTTCCAACGCCCCCTTTTCCCATGACGCGTTTAATTTTCGTTACCGGCGGTGTGGTCTCTTCCCTGGGCAAAGGCATCGCTGCCGCGTCCCTGGCCGCCATCCTCGAGGCCCGCGGCCTCAAAATCACCATGATGAAGCTGGATCCCTACCTGAACGTGGATCCGGGCACCATGTCGCCGTTCCAGCACGGCGAGGTCTACGTCACCGACGACGGCGCCGAGACCGACCTCGACCTCGGCCACTACGAGCGCTTCGTGCGCACGCACCTGACCCGCCGCAATTCGATCACCACCGGCCGCATCTACGACAACGTGATCCGCAAGGAGCGCCGCGGCGATTACCTCGGCGGCACCGTGCAGGTCATCCCGCACGTCACCGACGAGATCAAGCACGCCATCTACACCGCCACCGAAGGCTTCGACGTCGGCCTGGTCGAGATCGGCGGCACGGTCGGCGACATCGAGTCGCTGCCGTTCCTGGAGGCCATCCGCCA
>CAZRXZ010000126.1:0-4588 GCA_964604095.1 uncultured Arenimonas sp.
ATCCTCAACGACCTGTTCGTGGCCGAACCCGAACGCGCGCGCGGCACCGGCCGCGCCCTGCTCGACGCCGCCGAAGACCTGGCGCGCAAACTGGGCCTGGACGCGCTCGAACTGGCCACCGCCACCGACAATACCGCCGCGCAATCGCTGTACGAAGCCCAAGGCTGGACGCGCGACACCGGCTTTTACGTGTACGGCAAATCCCTGCGATGAAGAAGGCGCTTCCCGCCGTGCTGCTGCTCCTGGCCGCGCTCTGGTTCGGCCGCGGCCTCGTGCCGGCGCCGGACGCGGCGCAGCCGACGGCCGCGCGCCGCGCCGACGCGCCGGCCAGCGCCGCCCTGGCCGACGCCCAGACCCGGCAACGGCAGGATGTGTGGGTGGAAGGTTCGGCCCGCGTGCTGAAACTGCTGCCGGACGACACCTACGGCAACCGCCATCAGCGTTTCCTGCTCGACATCGGCACCGGCCGCAGCGTGCTGGTGGCGCACAACATCGACCTGGCGCCGCGCATCGACGGCCTGCGCACGGGCGACACCGTGGCGTTCCGGGGCGAATATATCTGGAACGACAAAGGCGGGGTGCTGCATTGGACGCACCACGCCCCCGACGGCAGCCACCCTGGCGGCTGGCTGGCGCATCAGGGCCGCGACTACCGGTGATGGCGGCGGCCGCGGATGCTAAACTAGCGGCATGCACTTCCTTCCCAAACTCCTGACGGCACTGGCGCTGACGGCCGTGCTGGGCGCCTGCGGCGGCCAGGACGACAGCCGCTCGGTCAGCGAAGTGGCGATCGACCCGGATACCGCGCGCGCCGCCCATGAGGCCGCGCTCGCCGAGTATCCGAAGGCGCGCCTGCACACCGAGGCCGGCGACATCGTGATCGCGCTGTACGCCGACAAGGCGCCGGAGACCGTCCGCAACTTCCGCGCATACGCGCAGGCCGGCCACTACGACGGCACCGTGTTCCACCGCGTGGTCGGCGACCTGCTGCTGCAAGGCGGCGCCTACACGCCGGATTACCGGCTCAAGCCGGAACGCGGCTTCATCGCCAGCGAATCGGACAACGGCCTGCACAACCTGCGCGGTACGGTCGCGGCCGCCCGCCGCGCCAACGATGCGGGCTCCGCCGGCGCGCAGTTCTTCATCAACGTGGTCGACAACCCGCAATTCGACTTCCGCTCCGCCGACGATCCGGCCGGCCGCGGCTATACCGTGTTCGGCGAAGTGGTCGAGGGCATGGCGGTGGTCGATGCCCTGCGCAAGACGCCGGTGGAAAACCGTCCCGGCATCGGCGCCGCGGTGCCGAAGAAGCCGGTCGTGGTCACCCGCGTCCGCATCGAGGACTGAGTGAGCCTGCTCTTCATCGCCGACCTGCATTTGGACGCCGAGCGTCCGCAGACCACCCGGCAGTTCCTGGATTTCCTGTCGGGCGAATGCCGCGGCGCCGAGGCCCTGTACATCCTGGGCGACCTGTTCGAGGCCTGGATCGGCGACGACGACGGCGGCGAGCTGGCGCAATCGGTGCGCGACGGCCTGGCCGCCTGCCGCGCCGCCGGCACCCGGCTGTTCCTGCAGCGCGGCAACCGCGATTTCCTGCTCGGCCCGACGTTCGCGGACACCGTCGGCGCGCAGCTATTGCCCGATTTCGCGGTGATCACCTGCGCCGGCGAGCCGGCGCTGCTGATGCACGGCGACCTGCTGTGCACGCAAGACACCGAATACCTGGCGTTCCGCGCCCAGGTCCGCGATCCGGCCTGGCAGGCGGCGTTCCTGGCGCAACCGCTGGCGCAGCGCCAGGCCTTCGCCGAACGCGCGCGCCAGGCCAGCCAAGCCCGGCAACAGGGGCTGAAGGACGCCAGCCAACTGGAAACCATCACCGATGTGACGCCGGCGGACGTGCTGGCGGTGATGCGCCGCTACGGCGTGCGCCGGCTCATCCACGGCCACACCCACCGCCCGGCCCGGCATGCGCTGGAGATCGACGGCATGCCGGCCGAACGCATCGTGCTGGGCGATTGGTACACACAGGCCTCGTGCCTGCGCGAGCACGACGGCCTGCTCGAACTCAGCGCGGCGCCAGCCGGCTGATCGCCTGCATTTCCGAAGCGCTGAAGCCGGCTTCGGCGCGGGCTTCGAGATTGAACGGGCCGCCCAAGGCCGCGCCGCCGACCGACTCCAGCAAGGCCAGGAAGGTGGGTTCCGGATCGCGGCCCGCCTGCCCGCAGCAATAACGGAACCAGCGCGTGCCGATGGCGACATGCGCCACTTCCTCGCGCAGGATCGTCTCCAGCACCGCCACCGAGGCGCCGTCGCCGACCTGGCGCAGACGCGCGATCATGCCCGGCGTCACGTCCAACCCGCGCGCCTCCAGCAAGCGCGGCACCAAGGCCATGCGCGCCAGGCAGTCATGCCGGGTCCGGTCCGCCATCGCCCACAGGCCGTCGTGGGCCGGATGGTCTCCGTAGCCGCAACCGAGTTCGGCCATGCGCGCCTGCAGCAGACGGAAATGGCGGGCTTCGTCCACCGCCACGCCGGCCCAGTCGCGGTAGAACGCCGGCGGCATGCCGGCGAAGCGCTGCATCGCGTCGCAGGCCAGGTCGATGGCGTTGAACTCGATGTGCGCGATGGCATGTAGCAGCGCGGCACGGCCTTCGGGGCTGCCGAGACCGCGCCTGGGCAGGTCTTTCGGCGGCACCAGCAGCGGGTTTTCCGGGCGCCCCGGCCGGACGATGTCAGCGAAGACCGCATCCGCGTCGGTATCGCCGCCGGCGGCCCATACGTCTTGCAAGGCGTCGACCGCCGCCAGCTTGCGCTCCACCGCATCGGCCTGCAGCGCGGCGCGCGCCAGCACGCGCAGGTCGTCGTGCATGGCGGTCAGCGCGTCTTGGCCTTGGCGGCGTCGTTGCGGGCGCGTTCCAGCGCCTCGAAGTAGCCCGGCTCGATGCCGGTGATGTATTCGCCGGTGAAGCAGGAGGAATCGAAGCGGGCGACCTTGTGCTTCGGGCCGGCCACCGCCTCTTCGAGATCCTGAATATCCTGGTAGATCAACCAATCGCAGCCGAGCAGCGCCTGCACCTCCTCCTCGCTGCGGCCGTGCGCGACCAGCTCGGAGGCGGCCGGCATGTCGATGCCGTACACGTTCGGATAGCGCACCGGCGGCGCCGCCGAAGCCAGGTAGACCTTGCGCGCGCCGGCTTCGCGCGCCATCTGCACGATCTGCTGGCTGGTGGTGCCGCGCACGATGGAGTCGTCGACCAGCAGCACCACGCGGTCCTTGAACTCGAGCGGGATCGGGTTCAGCTTGCGCTTGACCGAACGCACGCGCTGGCTCTGGCCGGGCATGATGAAGGTGCGGCCGATGTAGCGGTTCTTGATGAAGCCCTCGCGGTACTTGACCCCGAGCAGGTTGGCGATCTCCAACGCGGCGTCGCGCGAGGTGTCGGGAATCGGGATCACGGTGTCGATATCGTGCTCGGGCCGCAGGCGCAGGATCTTCTCGCCGAGCTTGACGCCCATGCGCATGCGCGCCTTGTGCACCGAGATGTCATCCATCATCGAGTCCGGGCGGGCGAAGTACACGAACTCGAAGATGCACGGCGTATGCGGCTGGCCGCCGGCGGCCTGGTGCGTGAACAGCCGACCGTCGTCGGTGACCACCACCGCTTCGCCCGGGGCCACGTCGCGCAGGCGGGCGAAGCCGAGGATGTCGAGCGCGACCGATTCCGAGGCCACGGCATACTCCGCGCCGGCCTCGGTGTCGCGTTTGCCCAGCACCAGCGGGCGGATGCCGTTCGGATCGCGGAACGCCAGCAGGCCGAGGCCGAACACGGTGGCGACCACCGAGTAGCCGCCGCGCACGCGCCGGTGCACGCCCTCGACCGCCTTCAGCGCGGCATCCGGCGTCAATTCGCCCTGCTCCAGCAGCTCGTGCGCCAGCACGTTCAGCAGCACCTCGGAGTCGGACTCGGTGTTGATGTGGCGGTGGTCCTGCCCCACCACTTCCCGGCGCAGGGTCTCGGTGTTGGTCAGGTTGCCGTTGTGCGCCAGCGAGATGCCGTACGGCGCATTGGCGTAGAACGGCTGGGCCTCGTCGCTGCCGGAGGAGCCGGCGGTGGGATAACGGCAGTGCGCGATGCCCACGCGCCCGCGCAGCAGGTCCATCTGTTGCGGGCCGAACACGTCGCTGACCAGGCCGTTGCCCTTGTGCAGGTTGATGCGGCGCCCCGAGACGGTGGCGATGCCGGCGGCGTCCTGTCCGCGGTGCTGCAGCACGGTCAGGCCGTCATACAGCAAGGCCGCCACATCGGTGGTTCCAACGATTCCGAGAATTCCGCACATAGACTGCTCTGTTCCGAATGGCTTAGGGGTGGCTGACGACAATGCCGTCGATGCCGGTTTTCTGCTTGATGCGGGCCTGCAGGGCGCTGGCCGACTCGCGGCTGGCCTCCGGGCCGATGCGCACGCGGTAACGGCGCCCGGACTCGGTATCGACCGGCTGGATGAAGCTGATGAAACCGGCCGCGCGCGCCTTGTCGCGCAGGCCGATGGCGGCCTGTTCGCTGGCCGGCGCGCCGATCTGCACGGCGAA
>CAZRXZ010000127.1:0-4566 GCA_964604095.1 uncultured Arenimonas sp.
CTTCAAGGGTCGCGACCACCGGCAGGCGGCCGACGAACTCCGGGATGAGGCCGAACTTGATCAGGTCTTCCGGCTCGACGTCATGCAGCAGCTTGGAGACGTCGCGCTTGCGTTCGCTGGACTTGACCTTGGCGCCGAAACCGATGCCGCCGGACTCGGCGCTGCGCTGCTGGATGATCTTGTCCAGGCCGGCGAACGCGCCGCCGCAGATGAACAGCATGTTCTTGGTGTCGACCTGCAGGAACTCCTGCTGCGGGTGCTTGCGGCCGCCCTGCGGCGGCACCGAGGCGACCGTGCCTTCGATCAGCTTCAGCAGCGCCTGCTGCACGCCTTCGCCGGACACGTCGCGGGTGATGGAGGTGTTCTCTGACTTGCGCGAGATCTTGTCGATCTCGTCGATGTAGACGATGCCGGACTGCGCCTTCTCGACGTCGTAGTCGCACTTCTGCAGCAGCTTCTGGATGATGTTCTCGACGTCCTCGCCGACGTAACCGGCTTCGGTCAGGGTGGTGGCGTCGGCGATGGTGAACGGCACGTTGAGCAGACGGGCCAGGGTCTCGGCCAGCAGGGTCTTGCCGGAGCCGGTCGGGCCGATCAGCAGGATGTTGGACTTGGACAGCTCGATGTCGTCGTTCTTGGCGCGCGACTCGATGCGCTTGTAGTGGTTGTACACCGCCACCGAGAGGGTCTTCTTGGCGCGCTGCTGGCCGATCACGTACTGGTCCAGCACCTCCAGGATCTCTTTCGGCTTCGGCAGGTGGCTGCGCGCGGCGGCGCCCTTTTCCTGCAGCTCCTCGCGGATGATGTCGTTGCACAGCGCGACGCATTCGTCGCAGATGAACACGCTCGGACCGGCGATCAGCTTGGTGACTTCATGCTGGCTCTTGCCGCAGAACGAGCAGTACAGGATTTTGGTGGTGTCGCCGGCGCGGGGTTTGCGGTCGTCGGTCATGGCAGTGTCTTCCTCGCAAAGGGGCACTCCCCCACGAGCATAGCACATGCCATCCGGAGGGGAGTCAATGGGGCGTCAGGACTCAGGCGGCGTGGATGCTGTCCGCCGGGCGGCGGTCCAGCACGCTGTCGACGATACCGTAGGCCTTCGCTTCTTCGGCGGCCATGAAGTAATCGCGCTCGACGTCCTGCTCAATTTTTTCAATGGGTTGACCGGTGTTGGCGGCCAACTCGGCGTTCAGGCGCTGACGCAGGTACAGGATTTCCTTGGCCTGGATCGCGATGTCGGTGGCTTGGCCCTGGGCGCCGCCCGAAGGCTGATGGATCATCACCCGCGAGTTCGGCAGGATATGGCGCTTGCCCTGCGCGCCGGCGGCCAGCAGGAACGAGCCCATCGAGCAGGCCTGGCCGACGCAGATGGTCGACACGTCCGGCTTGATGAAGCGCATGGTGTCGTAGATCGCCAGGCCGGCGGTGACCACACCGCCGGGCGAGTTGATGTACAGGCTGATGTCCTTCTCCGGGTTCTCCGCTTCCAGGAACAGCAGCTGCGCGACCACGACGTTGGCCACGTGGTCGTCGATCGGACCGACCAGGAAAATCACCCGTTCCTTCAGCAGGCGCGAGTAGATGTCGTACGAACGTTCGCCGCGCGGCGTCTGTTCGACCACCATGGGGATCAGGTTGAGTCCTTGTGTTGCGGCCATGGCGGTCTCCTCAGGTTATGCGCGGGCTTACGGTCGTAGGTTAAACCGGACGCATCGCCTCGGTAAAGGACAGATTCTGGTCGGTCGCCTGGGCGCGCTCGGCCACCCAGTCGATCACCTGCTCTTCCATCACGCGGTTCTGCAGTCCCGACATGAGATTGGGGTCGTTGCGGTAAAGTTCAATGACCTGCTTCGGCTCTTCGTAGGTCGAGGCGATCAGCGACAGGGTTTCCTTGACGCGGTTGAAGTCGAGCTTCAGGCCGTTCTGGCGCGCGATCTCGCCCACCAGCAGGCCGGCGGCGACGCGGTTGCGGGCCGGCACCATGAACTGGTCGAACGGATACACGGCGTCGGCCTGGCCTTGCTGGCGCGCCTGCTGCTGGGCATTGGCGGCCAGGCCGCGGGCTTCGGCTTCGATCAGTTTGGCCGGCAGTTCGACGTGGCTGTAGGCGGCGACCAGCTTCTGCGCCACTTCCGCGCGCAGACGGCTCATCAGCATGCCCTTCAGTTCGCGCTCGAGGTTGGCGCGCACTTCCTGGCGGAACACTTCCAGCTTGCCGCTCTTGACGCCGAAGCTCTTGACGAAGGCTTCGTCGGCTTCCGGCATCTTCGGTTCGGAGACCTGGGTCGCCTTCAGGGTGACCTTGGCGTTTTGGCCGGCCAGCGCCGGCACGCGCCAGTCGGCCGGGAAGGCGATCTCGACGTCACGCTCGTCGCCGGCGGACATGCCGGACAGCTGCGCTTCCAGCTCCGGGAACATCACGCCGGAGCCGATCACGGTGGCGCCCTTCTCGGCACCGGTCTCCGGCACGCGCGCGCTGGCGGTGGCGGCGAAGGTCTCGACCGCGACCAGGTC
Source organism: uncultured Arenimonas sp. (assembly GCA_964604095.1). GTDB lineage: Bacteria > Pseudomonadota > Gammaproteobacteria > Xanthomonadales > Xanthomonadaceae > Arenimonas. The sequence goes on from CAZRXZ010000127.1 coordinate 2,515, forward strand.
GCCCGCTTGGGCCGGCCGGCTGACCGGCTCCCAGGTACGGCGCTGCTGGCGCAGGGTGTCGATCATGTGGTCGATGTCGGCGTCCTCGACCTGCGCGTGCACGCGGTTGATCTGCAGCTGGCTGACGTCGATGGTGCCGAAGTCCGGCACGATCTCGAAGGTCGCGGTGTAGCGGATTTCGTTCTCGGCGGCGCCCGGCTCGGCCTGGATGCTCGGCTGGCCGGCGATGCGCACGTTCTCCTGGCGCACGGCCTGGTCGAAGCTGGCGCGCACCAGCTCACCGAAGGCTTCGGAGCGGATCTGGTCGCCGAAACGCTGCTCGATCACCTTGGTCGGCACCTTGCCCTTGCGGAAGCCCTTCAGGTTGGCCTTGCCGGCCATGTCGCGCAGACGGCCGTCGATCACCGAGGACAGGCGGTCGGCGGGGATGGACACGGTCATGCGGCGTTCGAGACTGCTGGTGTTTTCGACTGAAACTTGCATTGCGACTCCTACCTGCGCGCCAGCGCAGCTGAAAATGAAAAAACCCGCGGGAAGCGGGCTTGATGATGAAGCACCCTTCCGTACGAAAGTGGTGCGAAAGGAGAGACTCGAACTCTCACGGGTTGCCCCACTGGAACCTAAATCCAGGGCGTCTACCAATTCCGCCACTTTCGCATGGGCCGAAGATGGAAACAGACGCCGGGGCTCGACCCGGAAGGACCTTTCGGCATTCCCGGCACGGATGCCCTGCGGGCGCCCGCAGGCGGCGTTTCGTAACAACAACGGACTGCCGCCATTATGCCGTAAATAAGAGTGGGGTGGAAGACGGGATTTGAACCCGCGACCCTCGGAATCACAATCCGATGCTCTAACCAACTGAGCTACATCCACCACTAGAGGTTGGCGCGCCCGACAGGAATCGAACCTGTAACCGCCGGCTTAGAAGGCCGGTGCTCTATCCAGTTGAGCTACGGGCGCTCAAGGGGGATTTTGCACCGAACCGCGCCGTCGGGGAAGCGTTTGAGCGGATCGGCTTGGTCGGGGTTGAGGGATTCGAACCCCCGACCCTCTGGTCCCAAACCAGATGCGCTACCAGACTGCGCTAAACCCCGACAGGGTAACACGTGAAAAAAATGGCGCGCCCGGAGAGATTCGAACTCCCGACCTACAAGTTCGTAGCCTGTTGCTCTATCCAGCTGAGCTACGGGCGCGCTGAGGTGTGAAATTATGGCCGAAAGCGGCGGAGGCGTCAACCATCCGCCGCAAAATTTTCGCGCGCCGGGTTCAGAACCAGACCCGGACGCCGGCCACCACGCGCGTTCCGGACACGTCTTCGCCCTCGGCTCGGCGCATGCGCGCGGCATCGCCGTATGCCCGCTCCCAAACCACGCCCACGTAGGGCGCGAACCGGCGGCGGAGTTCGTAACGCAGGCGCAGCCCGGCCTCCAGTGTGTTCAGGCCCGCCCCGATGCCGCGCTCGGGCTCGGATTTCCCGTAAAACGCGGCCTCCAGCTTGGGTTGCAGCACCCAACGCGGCCCCAGCAAGCTCTCGTATTCGGCCTCCAGACGCAGGGCGCTTTGGCCGGATCCGCCCACGTACGCCGTGGCGTCGAGCTCGAACTTGTACGGGGCCATGCCGATCACGCCGAATGCCAGGTAATCGCGCCCGTCGCCCGGGCGGAAGTCGTGCCGGACACCGGCCACGACATCCCACCACGGCGATACGCTTCGGCCGTACAGCAACTCCACATCGGCCGCTTCGGTGACGCCCCCTACCCGCTCGCCGCCGCTGCGCAGCCAGACCCGGTTCAGGTCGGACCCCAGCCACGCCTGCGCGCCCCAGAGCACTCCCGTTCCGTCTTCGGCATTCCAGGCCTCCAGCTCGTCGAACAAGACCTTGCTGAACCATTGGGCGTGATGCGCATGCCCCGTGGACAAGGCCGGAAAGGCGGCGGCACGGTCGGCCTCGGTAATGGCCGGAAACGGCGTTCGCGGTTCGGACAGCCCATGCCCAATCGCGGAATGGTCCATCTTCGAGTGATCATGCTCGGCGGCAACCGGCTCCGGCGG
>CAZRXZ010000128.1:0-4496 GCA_964604095.1 uncultured Arenimonas sp.
TTGCCGATCAGGATGTCGTTCATTGCCTCTCCGTTGTGTGTTCCGCTCAGTCGCCGTCGCGCTTCCAGTCGTTTTCCAGCACCAGCGAGGTGCCCGATTGCTCTATCTTAAGTTCTTTCAGCACGTTCATGCCCAGCAAAGCATCGCCGGCGAGGTTCTTGCTGATGCCGATGTAGACGTCGTTGAAGCTGAATTGGCCGAAATCCAGGCGTTGCGCCTTGGCCACGCAGACGTCGCGGTCGACGCCCATGGCGGTGCGGAATTCGGCCGGCAGGCATTCGGTGACGCCGGCGCGCTTGGCCAGATCGGCGGAAACCACCGAGAGCGAGGCACCGGTGTCGACCAGAAAACGTACTGGCGTTCCATTGACCGCACCGTCGAGATAATAGTGGCCGTCGGCGGCACGCTCGATGGCCTGCTGACCGTGGAACAGGACCTTCTGCGCCGCTGCCGGAGCTGCGGCCACGGCCGGCGCCGAGGGAGGGGCTGAGGACTGCGCGCGTTGGCGCTCGATGTCGGCCTGCAACTTGCTCAGGAACGCGTTATGTTCGGCGATCTGCTCCTGCGCGCCATGCAGGCGGCCCAGCCAATAGGCCAGGGCTGCCAACAGCAGCGCGGGCAGGACGGCGCGCTTCATTCCCTGAAGATCGCCACGCCGCGCTCGCCATTCGGCTTGATCCAGCCGCGGTACATGCCTTCGGTGTTGAACGGCAGCGCGATGTTGCCGTCCTTGTCGAGCGCGATGACGCCGCCGTCGCCGCCGAGCTCCGGCACCACCTGCATCACCACCGCGTCGGCGGCGGTTTTCAGGGTGTCGCCGCGGTATTCGACGCGGGCGCAGATGTCGTGCGCCACGGTGGCCCGGATGAAGAACTCGCCCCAGCCGGTGGCCGACACGCCGCAGCGCGCGTCGGCGTAGGTGCCGGCGCCGATGATCGGCGCGTCGCCGATGCGGCCCCAGCGCTTGTTGGTCATGCCGCCGGTCGAGGTGGCGGCGGCGATGCGGCCTTCGCGGTCGAGCGCGACCGCGCCGACGGTGCCGAAATAGGTGCCGCGCGGCGGTACCGCGGCCATGCGCACGGCGTCCTGCGCCTTGCGCAGCTGCTCCAGCCGGTGCGGGGTATCGAAGTAAGCCGGCTCGACGCGTTCCAGCTCGGGGCGGGTGTCGGCGAAGGCCTCGGCGCCGGCGCCGGCCAGCATCACATGCGGCGAATGCGCCATGATCGCCTCGGCCAGCAGCACCGGATTCTTCACCGTGCGCGCGCCGGCCACCGCGCCGGCCCGGCGGGTATGGCCTTCCATGATCGCGGCGTCCAGCTCATGGCCGCCCTCGGCGTTGAACACCGCGCCCTTGCCGGCGTTGAACAGCGGCGAATCCTCCATCACCCGCACCGCGGCGATCACCGCCTCCCGGGCGCTGCCGCCGCGTTTCAGCACGGCCTCGCCGGCGTCGAGCGCCTGGTTGAGGGCGGCCTCGTATTCGGCCTGTTTGGCCGCCGGCAGGTCTTTGCGGGTGATGACCCCGGCGCCGCCGTGGATGACCAAGGCGGTACGCGGCGGTTCGGCGGCGGATGCGGATGCGGCGGCGAACGCGAGGGCGAGGACGGCGGCTTTCATGGCGGACTCCAAACGGGCGTTCCGCCATGATACCCAATCCGGCCGCACTCAGCCCTGGTGGCGCAGGGCCTCGATCGGATCCAGCTGGGACGCCTTGCGCGCCGGGTAGATGCCGAAGAACAGGCCGGTCGCCATCGAGCATACGGCCGCCAGCGAGATCACCTTCCAGTTCAGGGCCACCGGCAGGGCGCCGATCTTTTCGGTCAGCAGCGAGAAACCGACCCCGAGCGCGATGCCGATCAGGCCGCCGCCGACCGAAATCAGCATGGCCTCGGTCAGGAACTGGCGCTGGATCTGCTTCGGCCCGGCGCCCACCGCCATGCGCAGGCCGATCTCGCGGATGCGCTCGGTGACCGACACCAGCATGATGTTCATGATGCCGATGCCGCCGACGATCAGCGAGATGGCGGCCACCGCGCCCAGCAGCAACGACATGATGCGCGTGGTCTCGGTGCGGGTGGCGATGATCTCGGCGATGTTGCGCACGCTGAAGTCGTCCTCGCCGCCGGGCGGGATCTTGTGCAGCTGGCGCAGCAGCACCTCGACCTGTTCCTGCACGTACGGCAGGTCCTCGGCGCGGGCCACGCCCAGGGTGATCGACTGCACGCCGCCGGGAATCGGGATGTTGCCGGCCATGCGCCGGCGCGCGGTCTCCAGCGGCACCAGCACGATGTCGTCCTGGTCCTGGCCGAAGCCGCCCTGGCCCTTGCTTTCCAGGACGCCGATGACCTGCAGCGGGGTCTTGCCGATGCGGATGCTCTCGCCGATGGCCTCGGATTCGCCGAACAGCTCGCGGCGCACGGTCTCGCCGATCAGGGCGACCTTGTTGCCGGATTTGAAGTCGGCATCCTCGAAGCCGCTGCCGCTGGCGACCTGCCAGTCGTTGATGGCGAAGTAGTCGGCTTCCACGCCCTGCCAGCTGGTGGCCCAGTTGTTCTCCGCGAACACCGCCTGGCCGCCGCCGCGCAGGCTGGCGTTGATGTAGGCCACTTCCGGGATCTGCTGGCGGATGGCGTCGGCGTCCGACTGCGTCAGGCTCATGCGCGAGCCGCCGCCGAACCGCACGCCGCCGGCGCGCGAGGCCCCGGAGTTGATGTCGAGCCGGTTCGCGCCCAGGCCGGACACCATCTTCTCGATTTCGTTCTGCGTGCCCTGCCCGACCGAAACCATCACGATCACCGCCGCGATGCCGATGATCACGCCGAGCGAGGTGAGCGCGCTGCGCAGCCAGTTGCCGCGCAGCGAAGACACCGCGATGCCGAAGGTATCACGCCACATGACGCGCCTCCGATTCGGTCAGCACGCCGTCGCGCATCAGGCAGACGCGGTCGGCGTGCGCGGCCACGTGCTCGTCGTGGGTGATCAGCACGATGGTGTGGCCTTGCCGCTTGAGCTGCTCGAACAGGGCCAGAATCTCGGCGCCGGTCTTGGAGTCGAGCGCGCCGGTCGGCTCGTCGGCCAGGATCATCGGCGGCTTGTTGACCAAGGCGCGGGCGATGGCGATGCGCTGCTGCTGGCCGCCGGACAGCTCGCCCGGGCGGTGCCCCATGCGCGAAGCCAGTCCGACCGCGCTCAGCGCCGCCTCGGCCATCGGCCGGCGCGCCTCGGGCGCGATGCCGGCGTAGGCGAGCGGCATCATCACGTTGTGCAGGGCGTCCATGCGGCTGAGCAGGTTGAAGCTCTGGAACACGAAACCGATCTTGTCCAGGCGCAGCTTGGCCAGCTGTTCCTTGTCGAGGCGGCGCACGTCGACGCCGTCGCAGCGGTATTCGCCGGTATAGTCGGCGTCCAGGCAGCCGAGCACGTTCATCAGCGTCGACTTGCCGGAGCCCGAGGCGCCCATGATGGCGACGAACTCGCCCGGCATCACGCGCAGCTCGACGCCCTTCAGCGCCGCCACTTCGGCCTCGGTGCCGGCGGCATAGACCTTGCCGAGACCGCGGATGTCGATGACCGGAACGGTCATGGCGTGCCCGCGGCGCGCGCGCTGCCGGTAAGCACCTGCTGGCCGGCGCTGAGGCCGCCGATCACTTCGCTGCGGCTGCCGTCGCTGGCGCCCAGGCGGATCTCGACCGCGGTCGGCTCGCCTTTTTCCAGCACGTACACGGTGGCGCGCTTGGCGTTGAACAGGGCTTGGATCTGCTGGTCCCACTGGCTCTGCTGCGCCGGCGTCAGTTCCGCGCGCACGGCCTCGAAGGCCTTGGCGAAGCGTTCGGCGAAACGGCGCGTGCCGTTGCCGGTGCCGCCGGACTGTCCGCCCGCCTGCGCGGAGGGACCTTGGCGGACGCCGTTGCCGGCGCCGCCTTGGGCGAAACGCTGCATCATCTGCGCCATCTGCTGCGTATAGGCTTCGGCCGACTGCTCGAAGCGGGCGCTGGCGGCCGGCGAGGCCTTGATCTGCGCCAGGAAATCGCGCATCGACTGCAGCTGCGCCTGCATACGCTTGCTGCGCTCTTCCGGCGTGGGCATTGTGCTGGCGGTCGGGCCGCCGAAGGACGGCCCGTTGCCGGCCGCCGCCGCGCTGGCCGGACGGAAGCGCAGGGCCGCGTTCGGGATGGTCAGCACGCCGGTCTTGCGGTTGGTGATGATCTGCGCGGTCGCGGTCATGCCCGGCAACAGCACTTGGTCGCTGTTACCAACCTCGATCACCACCGGATAGGTGATGACGTTGCTGACGTTGTTGGCCGCCAGCCGGATCTGCTTGACCGCGCCGCGGAACTGGCGGTCAGGGAACGCATCGACGGTGAAGGTGGCCGGTTGGCCGACCTTGACCTGGCCGATGTCGGACTCGTCGATGGCGAGCACGATCTCCATTTCGCTCAGGTCGCCGGCGATGCGGAACAGCACCGGCGTCTGCAGGCTGGCCGCCACGGTCTGGC
>CAZRXZ010000129.1:0-4480 GCA_964604095.1 uncultured Arenimonas sp.
TTGTCGGGCAGGATGTGGTTCTTGAACTGGTCCTGGAACACCATGATGGTGTCGTAGGCGAGCGAACCGCAGATCAACGCACGAGACATCGTAAATCCCTGAAATCCATGAGGTCGGCCATTTTACCCGATTGCCCGGCATCTGTCTGAATCGCAAGGCTTCGGGCGCAGGAATCGCTTGTCCGGCGGGGGCGGAAACGGTATCCTAATAGCCTGCAAAAACCCCATTTCATAAGGCTTTCCCGATGTTCAAGAAGCTGCGCGGCCTGTTCTCCAACGACCTTTCCATCGACCTGGGAACGGCCAATACCCTGATTTACGTCCGCGGCCAGGGCATCGTGCTGAACGAACCGTCGGTGGTCGCCATCCGCACCGGCCGCAACAGCCACCATTCGCACATGGTCGCCGCGGTCGGCGCCGACGCCAAGCAGATGCTGGGCCGCACGCCCGGCAACCTGACCGTGGTGCGCCCGATGCGCGACGGCGTCATCGCCGACTTCACCTACACCGAGGAGATGCTCAAGCATTTCATCCGCAAGGTGCACACCTCGCGCATCCTGCGCCCGAGCCCGCGCGTGCTGATCTGCGTGCCCTGCGGCTCGACCCAGGTCGAGCGCCGCGCGATCCGCGAATCGGCGCTGGAGGCCGGCGCGCGCGACGTGTTCATCATCGAGGAACCGATGGCGGCCGCGATCGGCGCCGGCATCCCGGTGGCCGAGGCGCGCGGCTCGATGGTCATCGACATCGGCGGCGGCACCACCGAGATCGCGGTCATCTCGCTCAACGGCATCGTCTATTCGCAGTCGGTCAAGATCGGCGGCGACCGCTTCGATGAAGCCATCATCAACCATGTCCGCCGCACCCGCGGTACCTTGATCGGCGACGCCTCGGCCGAGAAGATCAAGCTCGAGATCGGCTGCGCATTCCCGCAGCAGGAAATCAAGGAGATGCGCATTTCCGGCCGCAACCTGGCCGAGGGCGTGCCGCGCGAGATCGTGCTGAACTCCAACGACGTGCTCGAGGCCCTGCGCGAACCGTTGTCGGGCATCGTCAGCGCCATCAAGCTGGCCCTGGAGCAGACGCCGCCCGAGCTGTGCTCGGACATGACCGAGCGCGGCATCGTGCTGACCGGCGGCGGCGCGCTGCTGAAGGACCTGGACAAGCTCATTTCCGACAAGACCGGCCTGCACGTGCACGTCGCCGACGATCCGCTGACCTGCGTCGCCCGCGGCGGCGGCAAGGCGCTCGATCTGATCGACATGAACGGCGGCGGCGAATTCTCGACGCGCGAATGATCCGTGGCGTCGGATAAGTTCAGTCCGTCCCCATCCAACAACGGCCTCGGCACCTGGCTGCCGGTCCTGTTCTTCGCACTGTTGTCGGTCGTCCTGATGTCGGCCGACGGCCGCTTCGGCCTCAGCCGCGTCATCCGCACCTACAGCAGCGATCTGGTCTCGCCCCTGTGGTGGCTGCTCGCCCGCCCCAACGCGCTGCTGCAGGGCGGACTGGACGCCGCGCACAGCAACGCCGCGCTGCGCGCGCGGGTGGCGGAACTGGAGCGTGAGCGCCTGCGCGCGGAGCTGGCCCTGCAGCGCCTGATCGCCCTGCAGGCCGAAAACGCCGAGCTGCGCGTGCTGCTCGAGGCCAAGGCCGCGCGTGCGCCGGCCGCGCGTGCGGTCGACCTGGTCAACGTCAATCCCGAGCCCTCGCTCAAGCGCCTGGTCATCGGGTCGGGCAGCCGTCAGGGCGTGCGCGCCGGCCAGGTGGTGATCGACGCGCGCGGTCTGGTCGGCCAGGTCTCCGAAGTCTATCCCGGCAGCGCGGTGGTCATCGCCATCACCGATGCCGACCATGCCGTGCCGGTCATGGTGGCCCGCTCCGGCTTCCGCGCCATCCTGTTCGGTCAGGGCAACGACCGGCACCTGTCGCTGGCCAACCTGACGCCCAGCGACGACGTCAAGGCCGGCGACGTGCTGCTGACCTCCGGCCTGGGCGGCCGCTTCCCGCCGGGCATCCCGGTCGGCGTGGTCAAGGCCTTCCGCCAGGATCCGGCGCTCACCTTCCTGTCGGCGCAGGTGCAGCCCTTTGCGCGCACCGGCTATGGACGCCATCTGCTGCTGCTCGACCCGGCTTCGGCCGCGCCGGTCGTCAAGCCCGCGCCGGCGGAGGTGAAGCCGTGATCCGCCGCGACACGCCCGGCCTGCGTTGGAGCAGTCTGGCCCTGGCGTTCTTCCTGATGCTGCTGCCGCTGCCGGAGTGGCTGGCCGACCTGCGGCCGTTCCTGCTGGCGCAGGTGATGGTGTATTGGGTGCTGGAAACGCCGCAGCATATGGGTTTGGGCCGGGCCTTCCTGTTCGGCCTGCTGTTGGACCTGGCTACCTTCAGCCTGCTCGGCGAGCATGCCTTGCGGCTGCTGCTGATCGCGGCGGTGGTGCAGGCCTTCCGCAACCAATTCCGCTTCTATCCGGTCTGGCAGCAGTCTTTGCTGTTGCTGGCCATCCTGTACGCCGACCTGATCCTGCTCTGGCTGCTGCGCAACATGCATGACGCGGCCGGGCCGGCGCCGGAAACCTGGCTGGCGCCGGTTCTGGCCTTCCTGCTTTGGCCGTGGTTGTACATGCTGCTCGACAACCTGCGTCTGCGCAGCCGCTCGAAGTAGGCATGGCGGCGCCGATCAAGAATCCGTCGTTCGAGGCCGAGCTGTTCCGGCGGCGCGCGCTCGTGGCGCTGTTGGCCGCGGCGGCGGCGCTGGCGCTGCTGGCCGTGGGCTATTTCCGGCTGCAGGTGCTGCAGTTCGACGAATACCGGCGGCAGGCCGACAGCAACCGGGTCAAGCTGCGGCCGACCATGCCCGCGCGCGGCCTGATCTACGACCGCGACGGCGTGTTGCTGGCCGACAACGTGTCGGCCTACCGGCTGGAGCTGATTCCCGAACAGGTCGAGGACGTGGACGCCACCCTGGCGCGCATCGGCAAGCTCATCTACCTGTCGCCCGACGACCTGCGCCGGTTCAAACGCGCACGCGACAATTCGCGCCGCTTCCTGCCGATCACCGTCAAGCTGCGCCTGAACGAAGACGAGGTCGCGCGCTTCTCGATCAACCGCTTCCGCTTCCCCGGCGTGGAAGTGGTGCCGTACCTGACCCGCCGCTACGCCTATGGCGACCTGTTCGCGCACGTCATCGGCTACGTCGCGCGGCTCGACGAGGCCGACCTGAAGGCCATGGGCGACGAGCGCTATTCGGTGCTGACCCACACCGGCAAGACCGGCATCGAGCGCGCCTATGAGGAGAAGCTGCGCGGCACCATCGGTTACGAGGCGGTGGAGACCAACGCCCGCGGCCGCTCGCTCGGCGTGCTCAACCGGCATCTGTCCGAAGCCGGCACCGACCTGCGCCTGAGCCTGGACATGGACCTGCAGCAGGCCACGGTCGAGGCCTTCGGCGAGCGCACCGGCTCGGCGGTGGCGGTGGATCCGCGCACCGGCGAGGTGCTGGCGATGGTCAGCCTGCCGGCGTTCGACACCAACCTGTTCGTCAACGGCATCTCCACCGTGGATTACCGCGCGCTGTCCACCGATCCCTCGCAGCCGCTGTTCAACCGCAACGTGCGCGGCGGCACGCCGCCGGGTTCCACCATCAAGCCGTTCGTGGCCTTGGCCGGGCTGGAATCCGGCCTGCGCAAGCCGGAAGACACCATCTACTCCAGCGGCGAGTTCTTCATTCCGGGCCAGCGTCGCGGCTACCGCGATTCGCACCGTGGCGGCCACGGCATGGTCGACCTGTATTCCTCGATCGCCGAATCGGTGAACACGTATTACTACAAGCTGGCGATGGACATGGGTATCGAGAAGTTCGATTACTACATGCGCCGCTACGGCTTCGGCCAGCCGACCGGCATCGACCTGGTCGGCGAGGTCTCCGGCATCCTGCCCACGCCCGAGTGGAAGCGCAGACGCTTCAAGCAGCCCTGGTATCTGGGCGAGACGGTGATCGCCGGCATCGGCCAGGGCTATTGGGTGGTGACGCCGCTGCAGCTGGCCCAGGGCACGGCCAGCCTGGCCAACGGCGGTCGGCGGATTCCGTTGCGCCTGGTGAAGCAGACCCGAACCGGCCTGAACGCGCCGTGGCAGGCCTTGCCGGCGCCGGCCTGGAGCTCGATCGGCGCCACGCCGGAGCAGCTGCAGGCGATCCGCACCGGCATGGAGGCGACCATGCATACCCGCCGCGGCACCGGCTGGTCGATCGCCGCCGGCGCACCCTACCGCATCGCCGGCAAGACCGGCACGGTGCAGAAGATCAGCCGCAAGGGCAGCGTCAGCATGGATCCGCGCAGCCTGCCGCTGCATCTGCGCCACCAGGCGCTGTTCATCGGCTACGCGCCGGCCGAGGATCCGCGCATCGCGGTGGTGGTGGTGGTCGAGCACGGCGGCTACGGCGCCAGTTCGGCCGGCCCGATCGCGCGCCGGATGATGGACGCCTA
>CAZRXZ010000130.1:0-4472 GCA_964604095.1 uncultured Arenimonas sp.
ATCAGGCCGAAGTGGCGATCTGGTACAGCTCGTCCTTCAGCTTCAGGCGCTGCTGCTTCAGTTCGTGCAGGGTCTCGTCGCTGAGCGCTTCGAGCTTCTCTTCGTCACGGCTGATGCGCTGGTCGACGGCATCGTGCTCTTCCAGCAGGCGGGCGAAATGCTGGTCGCTGGCCTTGAGGAAGTGGATGCGCTCGAGCAGTTCCGGGAATTCGACGGCGAGGGCGTGCGACAGCATGGACGATTGCATGGAAGATCCTTGGATTGTGGTTGTGCGATGGACCTAGTCTAACGCATTCCGTCCGGCGGGATTTGATCCGGGTCAAGCCGGCGCCGCCCGGACCGCCCTTGCGAATCAAGGCGATGCCGGCCGGCGCAGGACGCCGAGTGAACATTCGACGGGCTTGCGGTATCATGCATCCCTGTTTTTTTTGGAGTCGCCCATGGCCCTGGACCTCGTCCCGACCGGCAAAGACGTGCCGAACGAAATCAACGTCATCATCGAAATCCCCAAAGACGCCGAACCGGTGAAATACGAGGTCGACAAGGCCACCGGCGCCATCTTCGTCGACCGCATCCTGTCGACCCCGATGCGTTACCCCTGCAACTACGGCTACATCCCGCACACCCTGTGCGGCGACGGCGACCCGGCCGACGTGCTGGTGATCCTGCCGCTGCCGCTGGTGCCGGGCTCGGTCATCCGCTGCCGCCCGGTCGGCGTGCTGCGCATGCAGGACGAGGCCGGCTCCGACGAGAAGCTGGTCGCGGTGCCGATCGACAAGGTGTTCAGCGGCTACGCCCACATCGAGGACATCAGCCAGGTCTCGCAGCACTGGCTGGACCGCATCGGCCACTTCTTCGAGCACTACAAGGACCTGGAGAAGGGCAAGTGGGTCAAGCTCGACGGCTGGGGCGGCGCCGAAGAAGCCAAGAACATCGTCCGCGAGTCGGTGGTGCGTTTCAACGAAGCACCGGAAAAACCCAATTTCTGATTTTCCGGCTCCGTCGGAAAAGCCGCCGTCAGGCGGCTTTTTCATGCCCGCGCAGATGCGCCCTGCCCTTCGGCACGGATTGACGCGGGCCGTGAACTGACGTTTAATCGGGCATGACGCAACGGATATCCGACAGGAGCAGTCATCGTTCCGTCATCTGCCGGACTTATGCTGACCGGCCGCTCCACGCCATCATCACCAAAAACCTCTCAGGGAGATTCACGTTGGACAACAACACCCAAACCGTATCGCAGGATTCCAAGAACCTGGCGCTGATCGTCTGGATCGGCACGCTGTTCTTCGGCTTCATTCCGGGCCTGATCGTGTACCTGACCAAGAAAGACGACGCCTACGCCATGGACCAGGCCAAGGAAGCGCTGAACTGGTCGATCACGGCCATCATCGGCTACATCGCCGGCACCATCCTGAGCCTGATCCTGATCGGCTTCCTGGTGCTCATCGCGGTCGGCATCTGCCAGATCGCGTTCTGCATCATGGGCGCCATCGCCGCCACCTCGGGCAAGGAATTCCGCGTCCCGTTCGCGCTGCGCCTGATCAAGTGACACCGGCCCGCCAAGGCCGCTTCGGACAGACCGCCGTCAGGCGGTCTTTCCTTATGCGGTCAGGCGCCGCATACCCGGTGAGCCCATGAACGACGAGCTCCTGATCCGCACCGTCGCCGCCGTCATCACCGACGCCCGCGGCCGGGTGCTGCTGGTGCGCAAGCGCGGCTCCGGCACCTTCATCCAGCCCGGCGGCAAACGCGAGCCCGGCGAGGACGCGCTGACCACGTTGGCGCGCGAACTGCACGAGGAGCTGGGCGTACGCCTGTTGCCGGAAAGCGCGTTGCGCCTCGGCGAATTCGAGGACGATGCGGTCAACGAACCGGGCCGCCGGGTACGCGGCGAGGCCTTCCGTGTGGCCGTCGCGGGGACGCCGTGCGCGCAGGCCGAAATCGCGGAGCTGGCTTGGATCGATCCACATGGACCGTTCCCGGTGACGGTGGCGCCGCTCAGCCGGCTGCACATCCTGCCGGCGCTCCGGGCCATCGAAGGCGGCTGATTCCGCGCTTGACGCCGCCTGCGGCGGCGCGCCTAATACCGGTAGGCTGCAGCAACCGGAGACGGCACCATGACCGATTCCCCCGCTGACCCGGTTTTCGGATACGACGAGCTCGTGCGCATGCTGCACGACATCGGCGTGCTGGTCTACAGCAAGGACCGCGAGGGCCGCTACCGCTTCGTCAACCACCAGGCCTGCCTGCTGTTCGGCCACCCGCCCGGGCAGTTGCTGGGCAAGACCGACGCCGACCTGCTGCCGCCCGATGCGGCGCGCCAGGTGCAGGACGGCGACGAACAGGTGATGCGCGGCGGCCGGCCGCTCGAATGCGAGGAAAGCATCCGGCTGGCCGACGGCACGGTCCGCCATTTCCTGACGGTGAAGAAACCGATCCACGACGCCGCCGGCCGGATCATCGGCCTGAACGGCGTCTCGACCGACATCACCGAACGCCGGCGCCTGGAGTCGGCGCTGCAGGACAAGACCCGGCTGCTGGACACGCTGCTGAACACGGTCGATGCCCACATCTACATGAAAGACCGCAGCCTGCGCTACCTGTACGCCAACCGACAGACCTGCGCGCTGTACGGCCGCACCCCGGAACAGATCCTGGGCCGCACCGACTTCGACCTGCACAGCCCGGAGGTCGCGCGCGGGTTCGCGGCCAACGACCGCAAGGTGTTCGAGAGCGGGCAGCGCCAGAGCTTCGAGGAGACCGCGCTCGACGCCGCGGGCGAACGGCACTGGTTCTGGTCGACCAAGGTGCCGATCGTGGAGGCCGACGGCCGGGTGGAGGCCTACATCGGCGCATCCTCCGACCTGACCGAAACCATCCGCATCCGCAACGAGCTGGAGCGCCTGAGCCAGACCGACGAGTTGACCGGCATCGCCAACCGCCGGCATTTCATGCAGCTCGCCGAACGCGAATTCGAGCGCGCGCGCCGTTACCGGCTGCGGTATTCGGTGATTTCACTGGACGTCGACCACTTCAAGCAGGTCAACGACCGCCACGGCCACCACGCCGGCGACGCCGTCCTGGCCGGCATCGCGCGCACCTGCCTGGCCTCGCTCCGAGGCGAGGACTTCATCGGCCGCATCGGCGGCGAGGAATTCGCCGTGGGTCTGCCGCATACCGGCCTGGACGACGCGGTGCAGCTGGCGGAGCGGCTGCGCGAAGCGGTCGAGTCGCGCCCGTTCACGGGCGAATGGCACGGCCCGATCTGCGCCAGCATCAGCCTCGGCGTCGCCGAGCTGCAGGCCGAAGACGCGGACTTCGAACATCTGCTGCGGCGGGCCGACTACGCCCTGTACCGGGCCAAGACCGGCGGGCGGAACCGGATCTGCCTGGCCTGATGCGCGGGGAATTGATCAGAATCAAGGCATTACCGGGCGGATGCGATAGGATAGGCCTGTGCAATGGCGTGTCCAGTCCGATGCCCGGACTGCGCCTGACAGGGGAGTGCATATGGCCATACTGAAGTGGAGCGCGGAACTGGATACCGGCATCGAAGTGATCGACGGCCAGCACCGGCGCATCGTCGATTACGTCAATCAGCTGCATGAAGCGCGCGAACGCGGCGACGCCGAGGCCGTCGGCGAGGTCATCGAGTCGACCGTGGAATACACGCTGTCGCATTTCGCGTTCGAGGAATCGCTGATGGAAGACGCCGGCTACCCGCTGTCCAAGCCGCACAAGAAGGTGCACGAGCTGTTCGTCAAGCGCGTGGCCGACCTGCGCATGCGCTTCCGCGCCGGCGAGGACATCTCGGGCGAGCTGCACGGCCTGCTGTCGCGCTGGCTGTTCAACCACATCAAGAACGACGACCACGATTACATCGAGTCGGTCAAGCGCAACATGCTGAACCTGACCCGGGAAACGCACGAAGGCGGCTGGCTGTCGCGCTCGCTGGGGCGGTTCTTCGGCGGCCGCCACTGAGGAGCCCGCGCCATGCAGATCCTCACCTGGAATGAAGGACTCAACATCGGCATCGACGTCATCGACGCGCAGCACCGCACCATCGCCGACAACCTGAACCGCTTGGCGCGCGTCCGCCACGAGGGCGGCGGCCCGGAGGAGCTCGAACAGGTGTTCGAGCAGACCGCCGACTACGCCCTGTTCCACTTCGGCTTCGAGGAGGAGCTGCTGGAAGAGGCCGGCTATGAGCTGCTGAGCAGCCACCGCCGCGCGCATGCGGTGTTCGTGGACCGCGTGCGGGAGCTGCAGGACCGCTTCCGCGCCGGCGAGAACACCAGCGAAGCCCTGCACGCCCTGTTGGCCGACTGGCTGTTCAACCACATCCGCCACGAGGACCGCGCCTATGTCGACACGGTCCGCGCCTACATGGCCGGGCCGCGCAGCTGATTCCGCGGCACCGCAAAAGACTCTCCGACTTGTCCGCCCGAAGGCGGACTTTTTTTACGCCG
>CAZRXZ010000131.1:0-4433 GCA_964604095.1 uncultured Arenimonas sp.
GATGCGCGGCGTGCCGCGCGAGCGGCGCGCGATCTCGGCCGCGCCGTCGGCGTCGCAGTCGATGCCGAGGATGCCGGCCGAACGGCGCACGATGCGCGCCAGTTCCTCGTTCGAATAGAACTCCAGGCGCTGCACGATGCCGAAACGGTCGCGCAGCGGGCCGGTCAGCAGGCCGGCGCGGGTGGTGGCGCCGATCAGGGTGAACGGCGGCAGGTCGAGCTTGATCGAGCGCGCGGCCGGGCCCTCGCCGATCATGATGTCGATCTGGAAATCCTCCATCGCCGGATACAGCACTTCCTCGATCACCGGCGACAGCCGGTGGATCTCGTCGATGAACAGCACGTCGTGCGGCTGCAGGTTGGTCAGGATCGCGGCCAGGTCGCCGGCGCGCTCGATCACCGGCCCGGAGGTCTGCCGCACGGCCACGCCCATCTCGTTGGCGATGACGTGGCTGAGCGTGGTCTTGCCGAGACCCGGAGGCCCGAAGATGAGCACGTGGTCCAGCGCCTCGCCGCGCCGGCGCGCGGCCTCGATGTAGATCTTCATCTGCTCGCGCACCGCCGGCTGGCCGAGGTATTCGTCCAGCTTCTTGGGCCGGATGCTGGCTTCGACCAGCTCGTCCTCCCGGTTGGCGGCGGCGCCGATCACGCGCGTCTCATCCATGGCGTTCGGTTCCGTACATGACAGCCCTTAAATTACCACTTTCGTGCCGAGCTCGACCAAGCGCTCGCCGGGGATGCCGAAGAACTCGGTGGCCGGCGTGGCGTTGCGCGACATGAACAGGAACAGTTTGTCGCGCCACATCACCATGCCCTGGTCGGCCTTGGCGATCAGCGCCTCGCGGCTGGCGAAATAGGTGGTGTCCATCGGATCGAGCTCCATGCCCGGCACCTTGGCCTGCTTCAGCTGGCGCAGGGAGCGCGGCACGTCCGGGTCCTCCATGTAGCCGAAGCGCAGCGTCAGGCGCAGGAAGCCGTTGCCCAGGTCGGTCAGCGAATAGCGTTCGTCCTGGTCGGCGCGCGGCACGCTGGAGGTCTCCACGCTGAGCAGGATGTTCTTCTCGTGCAGCACCTTGTTGTGCTTCAGGTTGTGCAGCATCGACGGCGGAAGGTAGTCGTTCGACGGGGTCATGAACACCGCGGTGCCGGGCACCCGCACCGGCGGATCGACCAGCACGCTCTTCACGAAATGCTCGATGCGCAGGCTCTCGCGGTTGACCTGCTCGCGCACCAGGTCGCGGCCGTGCCGCCAGGTGCGCATGATGGTGAACACCACCAGGCCGAGCAGCACCGGCACCCAGGCGCCGTGCAGGAACTTGATGGCGTTGGCCGAGAACAGCGCGCTGTCGATCACCAGGTAGGCGGCGCCGAGCACCCAGATCACGGCCGGGCGCACGCGCCAGCCCTGCGAAGCCAGGATGATCAGCAGCACGGTGTCGATCAGCATGCTGCCGGTGACCGACACGCCGTAGGCCACCGCCATGGCCGAGGAGCTGCCGAAGCCCACCACCAGGCCGATGACGGTGATGAACAGGATGTTGTTGACCCAGGGCACGTAGATCTGGCCCATGGTGTGCGCCGAGGTGTGCACGATCTTCATGCGCGGCAGGTAGCCCAGCTGCACCGCCTCGCGGCTGAGCGAGAACGCGCCCGAGATCACCGCCTGCGAGGCGATGACCGTGGCCAGCGTGGCCAGCACGATCATCGGGATCAGCAGCGCCGGCGGCACCAGGCTGTAGAACGGGTTGCGGATGGCGGACGGTTCGGCCAGCACCAGCGCGCCCTGCCCGAAATAGTTCAGCACCAGGGCCGGCAGCACGAAATACAGCCAGGCCTTGCGGATCGGCATGCGTCCGAAATGGCCCATGTCGGCATACAGCGCCTCGCCGCCGGTGACGCACAGCACCACCGCGCCCAGCACCAGCCAGGCGGCGCTGCCGTTCTCCAGGAAGAAGCTGACGCCGTAGGCCGGATTCAGCGCCATCAGCACCGCCGGGTTCTTCACGATCTGCGCCACGCCCAGCAGCGCGATGCACACGAACCACACCGACATCACCGGCCCGAACACGCGGCCGACCTTGTCGGTGCCGAAGCGCTGCGAGGCGAACAGCGCCACCAGCACCGCCAGCGCCACCGGCAGCACGTACGGATGCAGCGCCGGCGCCACCAGCTCCATGCCCTCCACCGCCGACAGCACCGACATGGCCGGCGTGATCACCGCGTCGCCGAAGAAGAAGGCGGTGCCGAGGATGCCGAGGATGCCGATGCTGTAGCTCAGCGGCGAGGCGATCGGCAGCGCGCGGTGCACCACCGTCATCAGCGACAGGATGCCGCCTTCGCCGCGGTTGTCGGCGCGCATGATCACGGTCACGTATTTCAGCGTGACCACCAGGATCATCGCCCAGAACACCAGCGACAGGATGCCGAGCACGTTGTTCTGCGTGGCGGCCAGGCCGTAATGCTCGCCGAAGGCCTCCTTCAGCGTGTACAGCGGGCTGGTGCCGATGTCGCCGAACACCACGCCGATGGCGCCGAGTACCAGGGCGGCGCGCGAGGCCTGCGAGGGGGAATGGGTGGTCGTGCTCATCATCAACTCCGTAATGCCGACTTCAGCGCGGCGCGGATGATCTCTTCCGCGCTGTCGCCGGGTTTGGCGTCCTTCACCATGCGGCTGATCTCAGCCGGCTTGTAACCCAGTTGCTGCAGCGCGATGCCGGCCTCGGACAAGGCGTCCGCCGGCTGCCCGGGCGCGGCGCCCGGCAGGGTCGAGGCCATGTCCTTGCCGCGCTCGCGCAGCTCGACCACCATCCGTTCGGCGGTCTTCTTGCCGATGCCGGGGATCTTGGTGAGCGCGGCCAGGTCGCCGGCCTGCAGCATGCGGCCGAACTCGGCCACGCTCGAGCCCGACAGCACCGCCAGCGCGATCTTGGCGCCGACCCCGGACACCTTCTGCACGTCGCGGAACAGACGGCGCTCGGCCTCGGTGGCGAAGCCGTACAGGTTGACCGCGTCCTCGCGCACCGCATGGTGCACGCACAGGGTCAGCGGCTCGCCGGCCGCCGGCAGCTCGTAGTAGGTCGACATCGGCACCTCCAGCTCGTAGCCGACGCCGGCGACGTCGAGCAGTATCCAGGGGGCGTGCTTGCTGACGAGGGTGCCGCGCAGACGTCCGATCATTTCCGGCTCCAGACTTGGCGTGCGGACACGCCGATTCGGTTGGCGGTGGCGCGCACATGCGCGTGGGTGACGGCGACCGCCAAGGCGTCGGCGGCGTCGGCTTGGATCTTGCCGGGGATGTTCAGCATCAGTCCCATCATGTACTGCACCTGGTCCTTGTCGGCGCCGCCCTTGCCCACCACCGCCAGCTTGATTTCCTTGGCGGCGTATTCATGCACCGGCAGATCGCGCAGCACGGCCGCGCACATCGCGGCGCCGCGCGCCTGCCCGAGCTTCAGCGCGGAATCCGGGTTGCGCGCCATGAACACCTTCTCGATCGCCACTTCCTGCGGCGCGAAACGGACGATCAACGCGTCCAGCTCGTCCAGCAGCAGCCGCAGGCGGCCGGCGAAATCGTCGGCCAGCAGCAGCTTGATCGGTTGATGGTGCACATGGCTGATGCGGCCGCCGCCGTCGACGTCGATGATGCCGACCCCGGTGCGCTGGGAGCCCGGATCGATGCCGAGGATGCGGATGGCCACGGATCAGGATTCGAGTTCGGCGTTCGAATACACGTTCTGCACGTCGTCCAGGTCTTCCAGCATGTCGAGCAGCTTGACCACCTGCTCGGCGACCTCGCCGCCGACCTTGATGTCGTTGTCGGCGCGCAGCGTGACCGAGGCCGCTTCCGGCACCAGGCCGGCGGCGGCCAGCGCGTCGCGCACGGCCGTGAAGGCGTCCGGCGCGGTGATCACGTCGATGGCGCCGTCCTCGGGATACACCACCACGTCGTCGGCGCCGGCCTCGATGGCCGCTTCGGTGACTTTGTCTTCGTCGCTGCCGGCCGGCAGGCTGATGACGCCGCATTTCTTGAACAGATAGGCGACCGAACCGTCGGTACCGAGGTTGCCGCCGTGCTTGCTGAACGCGTGCCGCACGTCGGACACGGTGCGCACCTTGTTGTCGGTCAGGCAATCGACGATGACCGCGACGCCGCCGGGCGCGTAGCCTTCGTAGCGGATCTCCTCGTAGCTGACGCCTTCCAGCTCGCCGGTGGCCTTCTTGACCGCGCGTTCGATGACGTCCTTGGCCATGTTGGCGTCCAGCGCCTTGTCCATCGCCAGGCGCAGGCGCGGATTGGCGCCGGGGTCGCCGCCGCCTTGGCGCGCGGCCACCGAGATCTCGCGGATGAGTTTGGTGAAGATCTTGCCGCGACGCGCGTCTTGTGCGCTTTTGCGTCCGGCGATTGCCATCAATCGGCCCATGGGAATACCCGTT
>CAZRXZ010000132.1:0-4394 GCA_964604095.1 uncultured Arenimonas sp.
CGCAGGGTGCCGTACAGGCGGTCGAGCGTCTTGACGCTCTGTTCGATCAGCGCATCCGACCAATCCAGCGGCTGCCGGTAATGCGCCGAGAGCAGGGCGTAGCGCAGCGCCTCGGGCGGATGTGCGGCCAGCAGCTCGTGCAGCACGCTGACGTTGCCGACCGACTTCGACATCTTGCTGCCGCCGAAGTTGAGCATGCCGTTGTGCAGCCAGAAGCGCGCGAACACCTTGCCGCCGTGCGCGCAGGTGCTCTGCGCGATCTCGTTCTCGTGGTGCGGGAACTGCAGGTCGACGCCGCCGGCGTGGATGTCGATGGTTTCGCCCAGATGGGCCTCGCTCATCGCCGAGCACTCGATGTGCCAGCCCGGCCGGCCCACGCCCCAGGGCGAATCCCAGCCCGGCAGGTCGGGCGTGGACGGCTTCCACAGCACGAAGTCGCCCGGATGGCGCTTGTACGGCGCCACGTCCACGCGCGCGCCGGCGATCATCTCGTCCAGGCTGCGGCGCGAGAGGTGGCCGTATTCGGCATAGCTGTCGACCGCGAACAGCACGTGGCCCTCGGCCGCGTAGGCGTGCCCGGAGGCGATCAGGCGCTCGATCATCGCGATGATGTGCGGGATGTGCGCGGTGGCGTGCGGTTCGATGTCCGGCGGCTGGATGCCGAGCGCGGCCATGTCGGCGCGGTAGATGGCGGTGTATTTGTCGGTGATGGCCGAAATCGGCACGCCGGCGGCCTGCGCGGCGGCGTTGATCTTGTCGTCGACGTCGGTGATGTTGCGGGCGTAGGTCACTTTCGGGTAGCGCCGGCGCAGCAGCTTGACCAGCACGTCGAACACCACCGGGCCGCGGGCGTTGCCGATGTGCACGTAGCTGTACACGGTGGGGCCGCACAGGTAGACGGTGACGTTGGACGGATCGGCGGGTTCGAAGGCCTGCAGTCGGCGGGTCAGGTTATTGTGGAAATGAATGCTCATGCCGGCATTTTAGCAAGCTTTGGCCGCCGGTTTAGCCCGAATTCAGCGCAAACCCTTGCCGGTGCGGGGGTTTTGGCCCATAATCAGCGACATGAATCCGAATTTCTCCGCCGCCGAGTTCCTGTCGTCCGCCCGCATGGCGTCGTCGATGACCTCGCGCGCCCGCCGACCGTTGCCGACAAGGTAGCTGGGTCTCCGGAGCATTCGTATTGTCCATAGAAACCCAGCCTAGGCTGGGTTTTTTCGTTTCCGCGCCCCTCGAAGGATTCCATGATGCAGCACTTTCTCAACACGCAGGACTGGTCGGTCGATGGCCTGCAATACCTGTTGGCCAAGGCCAGCGAGTTCAAGGCCAACAAGCTCGGCGACCAGCTGAAAGGCCGGTCGATCGCGCTGCTGTTCTTCAATCCCTCGATGCGCACCCGCACCAGCTTCGAGCTCGGCGCCTTCCAGCTCGGCGCGCACGCGGTGGTGCTGCAGCCCGGCAAAGACGCCTGGCCGATCGAGTTCGAACTCGGCACCACGATGGACGGCGACACCGAGGAACACATCATCGAAGTGGCGAAGGTGCTGTCCTCGTACGTCGACATGATCGCGGTGCGGGCCTTCCCGAAATTCAGCGACTGGCAGGACGACCGCCAGGACAAGGTGCTGAACGCCTTCGCGCGCTACGCCACGGTGCCGGTCATCAACATGGAGACCATCACCCATCCCTGCCAGGAGCTGGCGCACATCCTGGCCCTGCAGGAACAGTTCGCCACCCGCGACCTGCGCGGCAAGAAGTACGTGCTGACCTGGACTTATCACCCGAAGGCGCTGAACACCGCGGTGGCCAACTCGGCGCTGACCATCGCCACCCGCATGGGCATGGACGTGACCCTGCTGTGCCCGAACGAGCAGTACCTGCTCGACGAGCGCTACATGGGCTGGGCCGAGGACAACGCCCGCGCCGCCGGCGGTTCATTCCAAATCAGCCACGACATCGAGAGCAGCTACGCCGGCGCGCATGTGGTGTACGCCAAGAGCTGGGGCGCGCTGCCGTATTTCGGCAACTGGGACGCCGAAAAGCCGATGCGCGAGCGATACAAGCACTTCATCGTCGACGAGGCCAAGATGGCGCTGACCGACGGCGGCGTGTTCTCGCACTGCCTGCCGCTGCGCCGCAACATCAAGGCCACCGACGCGGTCATGGACTCGCCGGCCTGCATCGCCGTGCAGGAAGCCGAAAACCGCCTGCATGTGCAGAAGGCGGTCATGGACACCCTCATCAACCATCCCGAAATCCGCTAAGGAAAACTCCCCATGAAAGACGTCGTCCTCTCGTTCTCCGGTGGCCTGGACACCAGCTTCTGCATCCCCTACCTGCAGGAGCAGGGCTACCGCGTGCACACCGTGTTCGCCAACACCGGCGGCGTCAGCGCCGAGGAGCTGGCCTACATCGAACGGCGCGCGGCCGAACTCGGCGCGGCGTCGCACCGCACGCTGGATCTGGCCCAGGATCTGTTCGAATCCTTCGTCACGCCCTTCGTCTGGGCCGGCGAGAACTACCAGAACCAGTATCCGCTGCTGGTGTCCGACCGCTATCTGATCGTGCAGCACACCCTGGCGCGCTGCCGCGAGCTCGACACCCGCTTCGTGGCGCACGGCTGCACCGGCATGGGCAACGACCAGGTGCGCTTCGACGTCGCCATCCAGTCGCTGGGTGATTACACCATTCTGGCGCCGATCCGCGAAATCCAGAAGCAGCACACGCACGTGCGCCAGTACGAGCAGGAATACCTGGAAGCCCGCGGCTTCGCGGTGCCGGCCAAGCAGAAGGCCTACACCATCAACGAGAACGTGCTGGGCATCACCCTGTCCGGCGGCGAAATCGACCAATGGCAGGCGCCGGGCCCGGAACTGAAGGGCTGGTGCGCCAAACGCGCGGAATGGCCGGCCGAGGCCCTGCAAGTCCGTCTCGGCTTCGAGAACGGCGTGGCCGTGCGCCTGAACGGCCAGCCGATGGCCGGCGGCGCGATGCTGAAGGAACTGAACCGCCTGTTCGCGGCCTATGGCGTCGGCACCGGCCTGTACACCGGCGACACCACCATCGGCCTGAAAGGCCGCATCGTGTTCGAGGCGCCGGGCCTGACCGCGCTGCAGACCGCGCACCGCGCGCTGGAAGAGGCGGTGCTGAGCAAACAGCAGAACCGCTTCAAGCCGACGGTCGGCCGCAAGTGGGTGGAGCTGGTGTACGAGGGTTTCTTCTTCGACCCGCTGAAGGCCGACCTGGAGGCCTATCTGCGCGCCAGCCAAGCCTGCGTCAACGGCGAAGTCACCCTGCGTACCGAGGGCGGTTCGGTCACCGCCGTGGCGGTCGATTCGCCGCATATCCTGCAGGCCAAGGGCGCCACCTACGCGCAGTCGGCGAATTGGGGCGCGGCCGAGGCCGAAGGCTTCATCCAGCTGTTCGGCATGAGCTCGAACCTGTGGGCCAAGGTCAACGGAGACCGTGCATGAGCGAGGCCCTGCTGGCGCGGACGCTCGAGCACCTGCGGCATCTGGTCGCGTTCGACACCCGCAATCCGCCGCGCGCCATCGGCACCGGCGGCATCTTCGATTACCTGCGCGCCAAGCTGCCGGGCTTCAGCTGCACGCTGACCGACCACGGCGCCGGCGCGGTGTCGCTGTTGGCCGTGCGCGGCGCACCGACCACGCTGTTCAATGTGCATCTGGACACGGTGCCGTCGGCGCCGGGATGGAGCCGGAATCCGCATGAATTGGCGGTCGAAGGCGATCGCGCCATCGGTTTGGGCGCCTGCGACATCAAGGGCGCCGCCGCCGGCCTGCTGGCCGCCGCCGAAGCGACGACCGGCGACGCCGCGTTCCTGTTCAGCAGCGACGAAGAGGCCAACGACCCGCGTTGCATCGCGGCGTTCCTGGCCGGCGGGCACGGCTTCACGGATGTCATCGTGTCCGAACCGACCCGCTGCGAGGCCGTGTTGGCGCATCGCGGCATCGCCGCGGCGACGGTGCGCTTCCACGGCGAATCCGGCCATGCCTCGAAAATCCGCGATCCGATGCAGAGCGCCGTACACCAGGCCTTGCATTGGGGCGCGCAGGCGCTGGCCTTGGCCGAGCGCGAAGGCCATCAGCGCTTCGGCGGGCTGACCGGCATGCCGTTCAACATCGGGCGCATGGACGGCGGCATCAAGGCCAATATGATCGCCGGCGAAGCCGAACTGCGCCTGGGCTTCCGGCCGCTGCCGACGCAATCGCCGGAGGCCCTGCACGCCGCCTTCGCGGCCTTGTTGCCGGAGGTCGCGAAAGCGTATGAAATCACCTTCGCCGGCCCGACCCTGCCGGCCGGCGACACCGCCCAGGCCGAAGCCCGCCGGTTGCGCGCCCGCGATTTCGCCGAGGCGCTGGAGTTGCCGGTCG
>CAZRXZ010000133.1:0-4351 GCA_964604095.1 uncultured Arenimonas sp.
CATCGCCGCCAAATCGGCGGTGCCGAACCCGAAACTGCCGGGCACCATCTTCACCGCCGCGGCCGAGGTCGAGGCCGCCGGCGGCCAGGCGCTCGCCATCCAGTGCGACATCCGCGACGAGTCGGCCGTGGAAGCGGCCATGGCGCAGGCCGCCGAGCGCTTCGGCGGCATCGACGCGTTGATCAACAACGCCAGCGCGATCTGGCTGCGCGGCACGCTCGACACACCGATGAAACGCTTCGACCTGATGAGCCAGGTCAACGCCCGCGGCAGCTTCCTGTGCGCGCAGAAGGCCTTGCCGTATCTGCTGAAGTCGGCCAATCCGCACATCCTGACCCTGGCGCCGCCGCCCAGCCTGGATCCGAAATGGTGGGGCCCGCACACCGGCTACACCCTGGCCAAGATGGGCATGAGCCTGGTCACGCTCGGCCTGGCCGCCGAGTTCAAGGGCAAGGTCGCGGTCAACGCGCTCTGGCCGCAGACGGTGATCGGCACCGACGCCATCAACATGATTCCCGGCGTCGATCTCGGCAATTGCCGCACGCCCGACATCGTGGCCGATGCCGCGGTGCGCATCCTGCAGCAGCCGTTCGCCGAAGCCAGCGGCCGCTTCTACATCGACGAAGCCGTGCTGCGCGCGGCCGGCGTCAGCGATTTCGAGGCCTATGCCGTCGAGCCCGGAAAGCCGCTGCTGCCGGACCTGTTCCTGTAAGGGGCGCCGCGGGCGCAGGGCGTATAATGTCCTGCGCTCACCGCCCATAGGATCACCGCGATGAAATACCTGCATACCATGGTCCGCGTCCGCGACCTGGACGCCTCCCTGAAATTCTTCTGCGACGCGCTCGGTCTGCGCGAGAACCGCCGCCGCGACTATCCGGAGGCGCGCTTCACCTTGGTGTACCTGGGCGCGCCGGAAAACCCGGAGGCCGAAATCGAGCTGACCTTCAATTACGACGACGAGGATTACGGCAGCGCCCGCAACTTCGGCCATCTGGCCTTCGAAGTCGACGACATCTACGCGGCCTGCGCCCGCCTGCAGGCCGCCGGCGTGGTCATCAACCGGCCGCCGCGCGCCGGCCGCATGGCGTTCGTGCGTGCGCCCGACCGGGTGTCGGTCGCGCTGCTCCCGCGCGCCCCCGCGCTGCCGCCGCAGGAGCCGTGGGCCTCGATGCCGAATACCGGCGTCTGGTGACTCAATTCCAGAACAGGATGCGTTCCTGCCAGGCCTGCGCCGGCGCCGCCCGGTTCGGCAGGTAGTCGATCGTCAGATGGTGTTTTCCGCGCGGCAGCCCGCGCACGTCGATCAGGGCGCGCAACGCGGGCGGACGCCCGTCGGCGGCGCCTTGGCGCTGCCAGTCCGCCGCGACCGGCTTGCCGTCGATGGCGATCCGCATATGCCGTGACAGGCAGGCGGTGACCGCGTCCCGGTTGCCGTCTCGGCAGTCCGGCAGGTCGTTGCGCGGCTGCTTGCTGGGCACCGGAACGGTCAGGTCCAGCCAGCCGCTGACGCGCGGCGCGGGGATGCTCGCGCGCATGGCGTATTCCAAGGCCCCGCCGCGCTCGCTGGCGTAGTCGGCCACCTCCATGTCGGTGACGACGTTGGCGCGGGTGCCGACCGGCGCCAGGCGCGGCGCGTCGGTCATCGCGAAGAAGCCCAGCAGCATGCCGCTGAATCCGAATGCCGCGGCGGCCTTGCCGAAGCTCTTGGATTGGCTGTACACGTACATGACCAGCGTGTTGTCGGTGCCGTCCATGCGCAGGCGCTTCATCCAGCGGAAGCAGCCGGAAAGCAGGCGCGCGGCCGCCGATCCGGGCGCGATGCGCTCGCCGAAGCTCTTGTCGACCAGGGACGGCAGCATCGCGAACAGGGTCACCGGCAGCACGAACAGGCCCAGCACCGACCACAGTGCCGTTTCCGAGCCGAGGAAAGGCCGTAACGCCATGGCGATGGCCACCGCGATGCCGACCAGGGCGATGGGCATCAGCATCACCAGCGTCAGCCCGACGCCGAAACCGAACACCACCGTGGCGCGGTTGTCGGTACGTTCGATCAGGGTGGCCGGGTCATCGCGCATGTGTTCGGCCAGATGGGCCTTGTAGTAGCGGCCGTACTTCATGTGATCCAGGTTGGGGCCGCCGGGGAAGACCGAGTCCAGGCCGATCAGCCCGACCCAGTAGGTGCGCAGGACCAGATGCAGCAGGAAGGTCGCCGTCAGGCACATCACCGCGACTTTGGCATACAGGAACAGCGGGAACGCCAGCGCGCTCATGTGGTGGTCGTGCAGGCGGATCTGCAGCAGCAGGAGCTCGGTGTTCATCTGCCCGGCCAGCTGTACCAGCGTGAATACCGAGGCGCCGGAGATCAGCAGTTCCATTTCCCAGGTCGGGGTGATCTTCTTGGGCATCTGCGCGCTCATGCCGAAGCCTCGGGAGCGCCGATGCGCTTTCGGATCGCGGCATGTGGGGATGGCGGGTCGTTACGCATGGCAGGCTCCGGGGTCAAGCGCGCGCAGGCGCAGTTGTTCGATGAAGTGCGTTTCGCCTTCGAACACGAAGGCGTCCAGGCCGGCTTGGCGCGCGCCGTCGGCGTTGGCGGGCTTGTCGTCCACGAACAGGGTGGTGGCGGCCGAAAAGCCCAGGCGCTCCAGGCACAGCAGGAACGCCGCCGGATCCGGCTTGCGCAGGCCGATGCTGCCCGAGCAGACCAGGCGGGTGCGGAACAGCGGCATCAGCTCGGGTACGATGCGTTCGGCATGCTGGTGCAGCCAGTGGCCGTTGTTGCTGAAGATGCCGAGCTGCACTTGCCCGGCCAGCGCCTGGCAGATGCGCAGCATGCCCGGCCGCACGCGTGTGGCGGCGCGACGCGCGGCGATGAAGTCCTGTCCGGGGATGTCCAGGCCCCAGTCGCTGCGCAGCCGGTCCATGTAGTCGTCCAGACCGAATTCGCCGCGGTCGGAGCGCTTCTCCAGGCCGCTGCCGAACACCGCGCGCTCGATGGCTTCCGGGCTGCTGCCGGCCGATGCCGCCAACGCGCGGCATCGGCGTTCGCGGCTGTAATCCACGAGCACGTCGTCGAGGTCGAGCAGCAGCAGTTTCGGCGGCGTCATCCGGCGGCGATGTCCGCGAACACCTCGCGCGCGGCGGCCAGGGTGTGCGCGATTTCGGCTTCGCCATGCATCGAGGACAGGAAGCCGGCCTCGAACGCCGAGGGCGCGAAGTACACGCCGCGCTGCAGCATGCCGTGGAAGAAGCGGTTGAAGCGCGCGCTGTCGGAGCCCAGGGCGTCGGCGTAGCCGTTGATCGGGCCTTCGCGGAAATACAGGCCGAACATGGCGCACACGCCGGTGGTGGTGAAGGCCACGCCGGCGTCGTCGGCGGCCTGCTGCAGGCCGTCGCGCAGTTGGCGGGTCCGGCTTTCCAGGTTGTCATAGAAGCCCGGCGCCTGGATCAGTTCCAAGGTGGCCAAGCCGGCGGCCATCGCCACCGGATTGCCGCTGAGCGTGCCGGCTTGGTAGATCGGGCCGCTCGGCGCGATCTGGCTCATCAGGTCGCGGCGGCCGCCGTAGGCGCCGACCGGCATGCCGCCGCCGATGATCTTGCCGAAGGTGGTCAGGTCGGGCGTGACGCCGTACAGCGCCTGCGCGCCGCCGAGCGCGACCCGGAAGCCGGTCATCACTTCATCGAAGATCAGGATGGCGCCGTGCTTCGTGCACAGCGCGCGAAGATGCTGCAGGTAGCCTTCGGCCGGCACGATGCAGTTGGCGTTGCCGACGATCGGTTCGACGATGACGCCGGCGATGTCGCCGCCGAGCTCGTCGAACAGTCGGGTGGCGGCGTCGAAGTCGTTGTAGGGCAGGGTCAGGGTCAGGTCGGCCAAGGTCTTGGGCACGCCCGGCGAGTTCGGCACGCCCAGCGTCAGCATGCCGGAGCCGGCCTTGACCAGGAAGGAGTCGCCGTGGCCGTGGTAGCAGCCCTCGAACTTCACGATGCGGTTGCGGCCGGTGGCGCCGCGCGCCAGGCGGATGGCCGACAGCGTGGCCTCGGTGCCGGAGTTGACCATGCGCACCATCTCGCAGCTCGGCACCAGGCGGGTGATGGTCTGCGCCATGGTCACTTCCAGCGCGTTCGGCACGCCGAAGCTCAGGCCGTCGCGCATCACGGCATCGACCGCGGCGATCACGTCGGGGTGCGCATGGCCGGCGATCATCGGGCCCCAGGAGCCGATGTAATCGACGTAGCGGTTGCCGTCGACGTCGATCAGGTAGGCGCCCTCGGCGCGCTTGGCGAAGAACGGCTCGCCGCCGACCGATTTGAACGCGCGCACCGGCGAGTTGACGCCGCCGGGCATCAG
>CAZRXZ010000134.1:0-4326 GCA_964604095.1 uncultured Arenimonas sp.
CCCCACGCCGCGGCATGAATCTGAACATAAAATGAACAAACCTGAATGTCAACGAATGTTACAAATCTGTTTCAGTTCACCACCACCCCTCGCCCGCCTCGAATCCGGCAAGCCTTTTGCCACCGCGCACTACCAGACATTGGATATTTAAAATCAAAGGGATAATGCGGAATTTTGCAGTCGAATCGCAAGCCAGCCAGGTTCAGGAACGTGAACCTCACAGCGAGTGGCGGACGCCTCGCAGCGATCACTGCGCAAACGAAAAAGCCACCCTTTCGGGTGGCTTGGTCTTGGTGGGCGATACAGGGTTCGAACCTGTGACCCCTACCATGTCAAGGTAGTGCTCTACCGCTGAGCTAATCGCCCGAAACATCGGGACGGAAATTATACGCCGAAACCGGCGCCGGGCGCAAATGCTCAGGCCATCAGGGTCTGGGCCTTGAGCTTGGCCATCTCGTCGCGGCAGGCGGCGGCCTGCTCGAACTCCAGGTTCTGCGCGTGCTTGAACATGCGGCTTTCCAGCTCGTTGAGCTTGCGCGCCAGCTGCACCGCCGACAGCATCGACAGCGCCGCGCCGGATTCCTGCAGCGCCTTCTCGGCCGAGACGTCGGTGCGCGCGCCTTCCATCACGTCCATGATCTCGCGCTTGACCGAGGCCGGCACGATGCCGTGCACGCGGTTGTACTCGACCTGCTTGGCGCGCCGGCGGTCGGTCTCGTCGATGGCGGCCTTCATCGAATCGGTGACCTTGTCGGCGTACAAGATGGCCTTGCCGCGCAGGTTGCGCGCGGCGCGGCCGATGGTCTGGATCAGCGAACGGGTGGAACGCAGGAAGCCCTCCTTGTCGGCGTCCAGGATCGCCACCAAGGACACCTCCGGCATGTCCAGGCCCTCGCGCAGCAGGTTGATGCCGACCAGCACGTCGAACTCGCCCAGGCGCAGGTCGCGGATGATCTCGACGCGCTCGACGGTGTCGACGTCGGAATGCAGGTAGCGCACCTTGACCCCGTGCTCGGCCAGGTAGTCGGTCAGGTTCTCGGCCATGCGCTTGGTCAGCGTGGTGACCAGCACGCGGTCGCCCTGCTTCACCCGCTCGTGGATCTCCGACAGCACGTCGTCGACCTGGGTCGCGACCGGACGGATTTCGATCTCCGGATCGACCAGGCCGGTCGGCCGCACCACCAGCTCGACCACCTGCCCTTCCGATTTCTCCGCCTCATACGGGCCGGGCGTGGCCGAGACGTACACGCTGCGCGGCGCGCGGCGTTCCCACTCGTCGAACTTCAGCGGCCGGTTGTCCAGCGCCGACGGCAGCCGGAAGCCGAAATTGACCAGGGTCTCCTTGCGCGAACGGTCGCCCTTGTACATGGCGCCCAGCTGCGGGATGGTCACGTGCGATTCGTCGATCACCAGCAGCGCGTCCGGCGGCAGGTAGTCGTACAGGCACGGCGGCGGCTCGCCGGGCATGTGTCCGGTCAGGTGCCGCGAATAGTTCTCGATGCCGTTGCAGTAGCCGACCTCCAGCATCATCTCGATGTCGAACTGGGTGCGCTGCGCCAGGCGCTGGGCTTCGACCAGTTTGTTCTCGCGGTAGAAATACTCCAGTCGGTCCTTGAGCTCGGCCTTGATGGTCTCGATGGCGTCCAGCACGGTACGGCGGGTGGTCACGTAGTGCGACTTCGGGTACAGGGTGAAGCGCGGCAGCTTGCGGCGGACCTCGCCGGTCAGCGGGTCGAAGGCGGCCAGGTTCTCGATCTCGCCGTCGAACAGTTCGATGCGCAGCGCCTCGACGTCGCTTTCGGCCGGATGCACGTCGATGACCTCGCCGCGCACGCGGTAGGTGGCGCGCTTGAGCTCGACGTCGTTGCGGGTGTACTGCATCTCGGTCAGGCGCCGGATCAGCTCGCGCTGGTCGATTTTGTCGCCGCGCACCAGATGCAGCACCATGCGGAAATATTCGTTCGGGTCGCCCAAGCCGTAGATCGAGGACACCGAGGCCACGATCACCGCATCACGCCGCTCCAGCAGCGCCTTGGTCGCCGACAGCCGCATCTGCTCGATGTGCTCGTTGATGGCGCTGTCCTTGTCGATGAAGGTGTCCGAGGCCGGGATATAGGCCTCCGGCTGGTAGTAATCGTAATAGGACACGAAGTATTCGACCGCATTGTGCGGAAAGAAGCTCTTGAACTCGCCGTACAGCTGGGCGGCCAAGGTCTTGTTCGGCGCCAGTACCAGGGTCGGTTTCTGGATGGCCTGGATGACGTTGGCGATGGTGAAGGTCTTGCCCGAACCGGTGACCCCGAGCAGGGTCTGCGCCGCCACGCCCGCTTCGAAGCCGGCGACGAGCTTCTCGATGGCCTGCGGCTGGTCGCCGGCGGGCTGGAACGGGGAAACCAGCTGGAAAGGAGTGTCCATGGCGGATTCTTCGGGCGGATTGGGAATTTTCGCACAGCCGGCGTCGGCAAGCACCTAGTTTCCCGGGCCGGCCGCGCGCCGACACTGACGGCACCACCACCCTATACCGGAGACCGTGATGAAAACGCGCCCGTACGGATTTACCCTCGCGGAACTGCTGTTCTGTCTGGCCGGCCTCGGCGTGCTCGGCGCCGTGGCCATTCCCGGCCTGCAGGCCGGGCGCTACGCCGCCGAATCGGCCGAAGCCAAAAGCGCCCTGCTGGAGACCCTGATGAAATCCTCGCATACCGCCGCCCTGCACGGCGCGCATGCCGCGCTGTGCCCCAGCTTCAACGGCGAACAATGCAGCGCCGGCTTCGACTGGAGCCGGGGCTGGATCGCCTTCATCGACCGCAACGGCAGCCGCGAACGGGAGCTGGACGAGCCCTTGATCCTGGCCAAGCCGGCCTTGGATGGGGCGCGCCTGCTCAGCAGCAGCGGCCGCACCCGCATCATCTTCCAGGGCAACGGCGGCAACGCCGGCAGCAATGTCACGTTCACGCTGTGCGACGGTCGCGGCGCCGGCAAGGCGCAGACCTTGGTGGTCAGCAACGCCGGCAACCTGCGCCGAGGCGTGGCCAGCCCGGAGCAGATCGCGGCCGCCTGCACATTCTGAGGCGCCGCCGGTCCTGAACGCGAAAAACCCGCCTTTCGGCGGGTTTTTCTGCATCTGGCGCCCGAAGTTGGACTCGAACCAACGACCCCCTGATTAACAGTCAAGTGCTCTAACCGGCTGAGCTATTCGGGCAAGGACGGCTATTTTCGCCAAAATCGGCGGCGGCGTCAACCGGTTTCCGAAGCCTTTTCCGGGCAACCCGCCCTGACTCGCGCCAGTGGCGCAAAAAGAAACCCCGCCGTGGCGGGGTTTCCGGAAAGGCCGGGCACTGCTTACGGCGGACAACTGGCGCTGGTGATCGTATACGTGTACTTGTTGCCGTTGGCCGTGCACGGCGACTTGCTGCAGGTATAGGTGCAGGTGTTGTCGGTCCTGGTTTCGACCGGCGCGCTCATGCCGATTTCAATCACCGAGCCGTTGGAAATCAGCGGGAAGGTGATGGGGGTGGACTCGCTCAAGACACCATCGGAGGGCGACGGTGAACCGATGACGCCGAGCAGGTTGACGGAACTGACGCTGTAGTTCTTGCAGTACGTCACCTGATAGGCGTTGTTCGCCGGCGGATCATAACTCAGAGTTCCGCCAGGCCCGGTGCAGCTCAGCGCGTCATGGCTGGAGCGGGTGGTGTCGCTGGTGTTGTAGCTGCGGATGGTCAATACCGTCCCGACACCGAGCGAGGCCGTGGTGCAGGTGAACGGATTGGGGCCGCCCGCCGCCGGATTGTAGTTGCAGGTTGCGCTCGGGTTGGCCAGGAAGTTGGGGTAGGACGACGCGCTCAGGCCGAACGTGTAGTTGTTGACGTTGACGCTGTAGGTGCCACCACCGACCGGCGGGCTGCCGCCGCCGATCGCGAATACCTGGCTGTCCTGCAAATCGGATTCGTCGGCGTCGATCGCCGTGGCCATCAGCGCCACGCCCGAG
Source organism: uncultured Arenimonas sp. (assembly GCA_964604095.1). GTDB lineage: Bacteria > Pseudomonadota > Gammaproteobacteria > Xanthomonadales > Xanthomonadaceae > Arenimonas. The sequence continues at coordinate 3,992 of CAZRXZ010000134.1, forward strand.
TTCGAATTGAAAATCGACGCATAGGCCGTCTGGTTGCTGTTATTGGTCGGATTCGAACCCGGGGTGACCTTGCCGCGGACCGGATCGGTCTGGCTTTCGCTGGTGGCGAAATCGGCATTGGTGACCACGAGCTGCGTGCCCGAGGTGGGCGACCAGCGCGTCAGCTCGGACAGGTTGATCGACGTGAACGGCACGTATTTCAGCACGCAGGAACGTTGCTGCGCGGCGGTGCCGGTGCATTTGGACAGGGCGACCTTGTCCCTGGCCTCCGGCTCGAGGTAGTCGATGAACAGGCCGCGCGAGTGCAGCCACTTGAAGTCGTTCGAACGCTGGAT
>CAZRXZ010000135.1:0-4325 GCA_964604095.1 uncultured Arenimonas sp.
GCATGGATTTGAGCGGTGAAGTGGTTCTGGTGACGGGCGCCAGCCGGGGTATCGGCGCGGCCATCGCCGACCTGTTGGCGGCGCGCGGCGCCACCGTCGTGGGCACCGCCACGACGCAATCCGGCGCCGACGCCATCGGCGCGCGCCTGGCGCCGCACGGCGGCGCCGGTATGGTGCTGGACGTGACCGACAGCGCGGCGGTCGATGCGGTCGTCGACGGTATCGCCAAGAGCCACGGTCCGGTCAGCGTGTTGGTCAACAACGCCGGCATCACCCGCGACCAGATCCTGATGCGCATGAAGGACGAGGACTGGGACGCCATCATCGACACCAACCTGAGCTCGGTGTACCGCACCAGCAAGGCGGTCATGCGCGGCATGATGAAGGCGCGCAAGGGCCGCATCATCAGCATCGCCTCGGTCATCGGCCTGACCGGCAACGCCGGCCAGGCGAACTACGCCGCCGCCAAGGCCGGCATCATCGCGTTCTCGAAATCGCTGGCCAAGGAAATCGGTTCGCGCGGCATCACCGTCAACGTGGTGGCGCCCGGCTTCATCCAGACCGACATGACCGACGGCCTGCCGGAAGACGCCAAGCAGGCGCTGATGGGCCAGATCGCGCTCGGCCGCCTGGGCAGCACCGCCGACATCGCCGAGGCGGTGGCGTTCCTGGCCAGCCCGGCCGCGGCCTACATCACCGGCGAAACCCTGCACGTGAACGGCGGCATGTACATGCCCTGAGCCATTGGCGGCGGAAACTGATAAAATACTCTAAAATCCCGCCGGCGCGAGTCCTGGGCCGAACGCCGGCGGAAACCATTCCATAGCCCAATATCGTCACTCCTCGGGAGGAGAAAGTTTCATGAGCACTATCGAAGAACGCGTCAAGAAAATCGTGGTTGAGCAGCTGGGCGTCAAGGAAGAAGAAGCCACCGCCAACGCTTCGTTCGTTGACGATCTGGGCGCCGACTCGCTCGACACCGTGGAGCTGGTGATGGCTCTGGAAGAAGAGTTCGAGTGCGAGATCCCGGACGAAGAGGCCGAGAAGATCACCTCGATCCAACAGGCCATCGACTACATCAAGGCCCACGTCAAGGCCTGATCGTCCGGTCACGGATCGCCACAGGGCCGCATCATGCGGCCCTGTTTGCTTCCGGCCGAATCCGCACATGCCCGTCGTCCGCGCCGCCGCACTGACCCTGCTGACCGGGCTTTGGCTCTGGAGCGGCTCGGTGTTCACGCCCTGGGCCGAGGACCTCGACCCGCGCCTGTGGCTGTACGACCTGCGCTACTACGCCGGCTTCGGCCTGCTGTTCTGGGGCGTGGCCGAGGCGGCGTTGCTGTTGCGGCGCTCGCGCCAAGGCGGCGAAGTCCGTGCCCGCCGGGCCACCGTCGCCGGCCTGCTGTCGCTGTCGGCGGCCGCGGTGCTGGCGTCCGCTTGGCTGATGCACACCGAGGCCGGCCTGCGTTGGCGGCTGCGCGCCAGTGCCGAGGCGCTGGCGCCGCTGGCGTTGCCGGCCTACGCCGACCGCCGGCAACGCATCGGCTGGTTTCTGGTCGATACCCGGCGCATGCCCTGCGGCGACCAGGCCTGGCTATGGCTGGGGCGTCCGTTCGGCGGCGGCACCGGCATCAACCAGGCCTTGGTGCATAGTCCGCAGACGCTGCCGAAGTCGCCGCAGGCGGCGGCTTTCCGCTTCCGCGCCCTCGATGCCGGCTGGTGGTTGGCCTACCAGCGCGCGGGCTCCTATTCCGCGGCGGCGGACGGTACAATGACCTGCATTCCGGGCCTGCCGGCGGCATCGCACGCCAGCGGCCTACGCTTCATCGATCCACCCTGAGCGCGGCGCGCCCGCCGTCAACGATTCTGGAGTCTTGCATATGAAACGTCGTGTTGTAGTCACCGGTATGGGCGTCCTGTCGCCGCTGGGCAACGATCTGGCCAGCAACTGGGACGCCGTGCTCAACGGCCGGTCCGGCATCGGCAACATCACCCACTTCGACGCCAGCGCCATGGCGACCCATATCGCCGGCGAAGTCCGCGATTTCGACCCCAAGACCTGGTTCAGCCCGAAAGACGTGAAGAAGATGGATATCTTCATCCACTACGGCCTGGCCGCCTCGTTCATGGCGATGCAGGACGCCGGCCTGGAGATCACCGAAGCCAACGCCGAACGCGCCGGCGTGCTGGTCGGCTCCGGCATCGGCGGCATCCGCGGCATCGAAGAGACCGCCGTCGACCTGCATCTGGGCGGTCCGCGCAAGGTCTCGCCGTTCTACGTGCCGAGCACCATCATCAACATGATCTCCGGCCAGCTGTGCATCATGAAGGGCTTCAAGGGCCCGAACTTCTCGGCGGTCTCGGCCTGCGCGTCCAGCAACCACTCCATCGGCATGGCCATGCGCATGATCCAGTACGGCGACGCCGACATCATGGTCGCCGGCGGCGCCGAGCACGGCTGCACGCCGACCGCGGTGGCCGGCTTCTGCGCGATGAAGGCGTTGTCCACCCGCAACGACGATCCGACCCGCGCCAGCCGCCCCTGGGACAGCGAGCGCGACGGCTTCGTGCTGGGCGACGGCGCCGGCATCCTGGTGCTGGAGGAATACGAGCACGCCAAGGCCCGCGGCGCGCGCATCTACTGCGAACTGGCCGGCTTCGGCGCCAGCTCCGACGCCTACCACATGACCGCGCCGAGCGACACCGGCGAAGGCCCGGCGCGCTGCATGACCATGGCGTTGAAGGACGCCGGCATCAATCCCGACCAGGTCGATTACCTGAACGCGCACGGCACCTCGACTCCGCTGGGCGATCTGGCCGAAACCAACGCCATGAAGCTGGCGCTGGGCGACCACGCCTACAAGACCTTGGTCAGCTCGACCAAGTCGATGACCGGCCATCTGCTCGGCGCCGCCGGCGGCGTGGAGGCGGTGCTGTCGATCCTGGCCATGCAGCACGGCATCGTGCCGCCGACCATCAACCTCGAGAACCCGAGCGAAGGCTGCGACCTGGACTACGTGCCGAACGTGCCGCGCGAGAAGAAGCTCGACGTGGTGATGTCCAACGGCTTCGGCTTCGGCGGCACCAACGGAACCCTGGTGTTCCGCAAGATCTGAGCGCCGCGGTGCCGTTGATCCAGCGTCCCCTCGACGGCCCGATCGATCTGTCCGCGCTGCAGCGCCGCGATCCGCGGCGCTTTCCGCTGCTGTTGCAGAGCGTGGCCGGCGGCAACGCGCTGTCGCGCTGGGACATCCTGTTCATCGCCGACGGCACGGGCCTGCAGCTGCGACACGGCGAAACCCGCACCCTGGACGGCGTGCGCGCGGATATGCCGTTCCTGGCCGCGTTCGATGCCGCGTTCGCCGCGGCGCGCGGCGAGGCGGCGGCGGAGCTGCCGTTCTCCGGCGGCTGGGCCCTGTATCTGGGCTACGAGGCGGCGGCGCAGATCGAGCCCTCGTTGCATCTGCCGGCTTTCGACGGGCCCTTGCCCGACGCGCTGGCGCTGCGCTGTCCGGCCGCGTTGTTGTTCGACAAGCACCAAAGCCGCCATATCGCCGTGGCCGAGCCCGGCCATGCGGCGCTGCTGGAGGAGGCCCTGCGTCTGCTGGCGGCCGAAGACGCCCTGCCGCCGTTGCCGGCCTGGCCGGCCGACGGCACGTGCCGCGAGGACGAACCGGCGCGCTTCACCGGGGCCGTGCGGCGCATTTTGGATTACCTGAAAGCCGGCGACGTGTTCCAGGTCAACGTCTCGCGCGCCTGGACCGGCCGCTATCCCGGCGCCGACGCGCATGCGCTGTATGAGCGCCTGTGCCGCCTGAACCCGGCGCCGTTCGCCGGCCTGCTGCGTTTCGACGAGTGGTCGCTGCTCAGCTCCTCGCCGGAGCGTCTGGTGTCGGTGCGCGGCGAGGCGGTGCAGACCCGGCCGATCGCCGGTACCCGTCCGCGCCTGCCGGGCGACGACGAGCCCGCGCGCATCCGCGAACTGGTCGGGCACCCCAAGGAGCGCGCCGAGCACGTGATGCTGATCGATCTGGAGCGCAACGATTTGTCGCGCGTGTGCCAACCCGGCTCGGTGCGCGTCGATGAATTGATGGCGGTCGAATCCTACGCGCACGTGCACCACATCGTGTCCAACGTCAGCGGGCGTCTGCAGCCGCAGGCCACGCCGGGCCAGGTCATCGCCGCGGTGTTTCCCGGCGGCACCATCACCGGCTGCCCGAAAGTACGCTGTATGCAGATCATCGCCGAGCTCGAAGGCGGCGGTCGCGGTCCGTACACCGGTGCGCTGGGTTACGTGAACCGCAACGGCGACATGGACCTCAATA
>CAZRXZ010000136.1:0-4282 GCA_964604095.1 uncultured Arenimonas sp.
ACCATGCAAAAAACCCGCCTATCGGCGGGTTTTTCGTTATTTCACGGCCGGCAGGACCGATTTCCCGAACCAGTCCGCCAGCATCCGGCGCTCGTAAAAGAATGCCGTGCTGGCGCTGCCCAGCTTGGGGCCGCTGAGATACGCCATGTCCTTCAACTCCACGCCCTGCTGCCCGGCCACCGGCTTGCCGCCGGCGTCGAGCACGCGGTAGTCGAACGACAGGCGCGGGAAGTAGGCGTCTTTCAGAATGCGGATTTCGCGGTAGTCGCGCAGATAGACCGGATCGACTTCGCCGGCCAAATCGATGTCGGTGAACGTCAGCTCCAGCCGATACCCTTCCGGCAACCGCTTGGCCTGCGCATCGAGTTCGGCCTGGAAAGCCTTTTCAAGGCCTTTGCTGAAGGACTTCTGGGCGGCCTCGCCGGCGTCGATGTCGGTGAACTTTTCCGGGTTGCGCCAGGTCATGTTCGCCTCACCGGCCTGTGCCGCCGGCGCGGCGAGAAACACCGCCAAGCACAGTGCGCCGGACAGTCGATACGCGTTGCTCATGGTCGATCTCCTCGATAAACAGAAACGGATGCAGTGCCCCAATCCTACGCCGAGGCGCTCCGCGCAGGTGAAAATCCGTTCAGTTTCAGATGCCTGCTTCATTTTCGGTTCAGCCGGACGCGGCCAGAATACCGCCATCTCCCGCAACGGCCAGAACCGCCGTTCATCCCCAGGCACCGGCCCATCGGCCACGGCGCCCTGAAAACCAGGCCACTCCCGCGCAGCCCGCCTGTCGCCGGCCTCCCCCCGTATGAAAACCCAATGTAAGCCCAAGGAGCGAATCGTGATCGATTTACCCCCCGCTGAAGTGCGTTGTCTTGAAGCCGCCATCCACCACGAAGCCCGCGGCGAAAGCCTGGCCGGCAAGTTGATGGTCGGCAATGTGGTGCTGAACCGCGCCGCCGCCCCGCAGTACCCCAAATCCGTGTGCGCCGTGGTCAAGCAGCACCGGCAGTTCTCCTGGTACAAAGGCAACGACGCCGTACTCGACGAACCGGTCAGCCGCGAGACCAAAGTGGCCGCGCGCAAGGCCATGGCCGCCAAACGCGACAATGTGCTGTTCTTCCACGCCACCTACGTGGCGCCGAAATGGTCGCAGCGCCTGAAGCCGCGCTACACCATCGGCAAACACATCTTCTACGCCCTGAACCACTGAACCAAAGCCCCGCGATGCGGGGCTTTTTCACGCCCCGCCGGCTACGCGGCGCCAATCCGCCGGCGTGTTGGCGTTGGCGAACGCCGCTGCGTTCCGCATCGGCAACGCGCGGCTGCCCAACCGCCGATGCAGCGCATGCACCGAACGGTCGTCACCGGCCAACAGGACATCGGCCGCTTCGGCGAGCGCGCGCGCATCGGGAAAGAACGCCGGTAGCGGATGGCCTTGGAAATGCGCCGGCTGCCCCGCCTGCGCGAGCGCGGCCAGCAGCTCGGCGGTCATCAAGGGCATATCCACCGGCAACACCAGCACGGCGCCGTGCCACGCCGCCGACGCGGCCTGCAAGCCGGCCAGCGGGCCGGCATCGGGGCGCATATCGGCGATGCAGTCGAATCCAGCATAGGCGCCGCTGACCGCCACGCGCGCGCACAGCGATTCCAGGGCACGCACCTGGCGCTGCAGCAAGGTACCGCCGTCGAAGGCGAGCAGTGCTTTGTCGCGGCCCATGCGGCGCGAACGGCCGCCGGCCAAAACCAGGCCGAGCAGCTCAGTCGGCGGCATCGGCATCGATCGGATGGACATCCAGCACGCTGCCGGCCGGCAGATGCGCGGCATCCGGCGGCAACAGCGCCCAGACATCGGCCTGCACGAACGGTTGGATGCGGAAAGACTCCTGATCCGGCAGCACCTGCACGCGCAGCACGCCGTCGGCGCCACTTTGCAGACTCGCACGTTGCAACAGAGTCCAGCCCGGCTTCTTGTCGAGCGCCTGCGCGAGCACGGCCTGCCGCGGCGACTCGTCCGCGCGGCCCTGCATCGCGCGCGCTGCCGTCTGCACGAAGAAACGCAGGCCGCAGGCGCTGGACATCGGATTGCCGGGCAGGCCGAACAGCAGCGCGCCCGACGGCAGCACCGCGAACAGCGTCGGCTTGCCGGGGCGCATCGCCAGCTTGTGGAACACGATGTCGGCCGGCATCGACTGCAGGGCCGCCGGCACGAAATCGTGCACGCCCATCGACACCGCGCCGGTGCTGACGATGATGTGCGCGCCGGCGGCCTCGGCGGCACGCACCGCCTCGACATAGGCCTCCGCCGCATCCGGCAGCGCACGGTACAACACCACTTCCGCGCCCATGGCCGCCAACGCGGCGCACAGATACGGGCCGTTGGCGTTGCGGATGTGGCCGTCGCGCGGCACTTCGCCGTCGGCCAGCAGCTCCGAACCGGTGCACAACACGGCCGCCTTCGGCACGGCGCGCACCCGAACCCGGGCGATGCCCAGCGCCGCCAGCAACAGCAGATGCTTCGGCGCCAGGCGCGTTCCGGCATGCAGCACGCATTGTCCGGCCTGCACGTCCTGTCCGGCGCGGCGGATATTGGCATCCGGCGGCACGGGTTCGGCAAGCCGGATGCGCAGGCCCGCCGGCGAGCCCCACTCGCCGTCCATCCGCACCCGCTCGACCGGCACCACCGCCACCGCGCCCAGCGGCAGGCGGGCGCCGGTCATGATCTGGCAGGCACCGCCGTCCAGGCGCCCGTGGCCGTCTCCGGCGAACTGCCGGCGCGACACCGGGATCGGCGCATCCGGCGGCAGCGTCAAGTGCGCGGCGCCCAGCGCGAAACCGTCCATCGCGGCGTTGTCGAAGCCCGGCAGGCTCTCCGGCGCGATGAGGTCCTCGGCCAGCACGCGGCCGACGGCCTGCGCGGCGTCGAGCAGTTCGATCGGCAGGCGCGGCGCGCGCGCGCGGACGGCCTCAAGGGCCTCGCGAAAGGAAATCACCGGCGTCTCCGTGGCTGGCGGGGGTTCAGTGCGCTAATGCTATGCTATCGCCGTGATCTTGAGGAGCCGCCGCATGGAAATCTACAAAAAATTCCACATCGAAGCCGCCCACCGGCTGCCGAACGTGCCGGAAGGCCATAAATGCGCGCGCCTGCACGGGCATTCGTTCCAGGTCGAGCTCTCGGTCGAAGGCACGCCCTGCCCGCAAAGCGGCTGGATCATGGACTTCGGCGACATCAAGGCCGCGTTCCAGCCGATCTACGAACGCCTCGACCACCACTACCTGAACGACGTGCCCGGGCTCGACAACCCGACCAGCGAGAATCTGGCGCGCTGGATCTGGCACGCGCTGAAGCCGGCGCTGCCCGCGCTCAGCGCCGTGCACGTGCAGGAAACGTGCACCTCCGGCTGCCGCTACCGCGGCGAGTGATTCACCCCGGCACGTGCGGCAAGCGCCCCAGGCAGGGCGTGCGCAACGCGCCGCGCAAGGCCTCGAAATAGCGGCCGTCGGGGTCGAAATCCGGCGCTACGGCATTGCCCAGCCAACCGATCAGCCGGCAGCCGTCGGCCAGCACCGCGCGTTCGGTCAGCCGCGCGTGGTTGATGCAGCCCAGGCGCAGACCCACCACCAGCAGCACCGGAATGTCCAGCGCGCGCACCAGATCGGCTTGGTCGAGCGTGTCGCTCAGCGGCGCCAACCAGCCGCCCACGCCCTCCACCAACACGGTATCGGCATCGGCCGACAGCCGACGATAGGCGGCGGTGATGGCCGGCAGGGCGATTTCCGCGCCGGCTTCGCGGGCGGCCAGCTGCGGCGCGGTCGGCGTCGGCAGGGCGAACGGGTTGACGTCGGCATAGGGCGCGCCGGAGCCGGCGGCGGCCATCAGCGCCAAGGCATCCTCGTTGCGCCACGCGCCATCGGCCAGCACGCAACCGCTGGCCACCGGCTTCATGCCCTGCACGCGCCGGCCGGCGGCACACAGGGCGCGCAGCAACGCGGCGGTGCTGTGGGTCTTGCCGATTTCGGTGTCGGTGCCGGTCACGAACAGGCCGCCATGCGGCAGGGATTTCACATCGATGGATTCCATAATGGCCTAAAATACCGTACGCAAGAGGAAACCGCCATGTTCACCGCCAGCCCGCTTTCCGGCGACAAAGCCGAGCAATACCAACAACTCATCGCCCAGTGCCAGGCCCTGCTGCACGGCGAACGCCACCGCGTGGCCAACGCCGCCAACCTGAGCGCGTTGCTGTTCAACAGCCTGCCGGACATCAACTGGCTGGGCTTCTATTTCATG
>CAZRXZ010000137.1:0-4276 GCA_964604095.1 uncultured Arenimonas sp.
AGGTAGATGGCCTTCAGGCCGGCCTTCACCTGCTGCATGGCCTGGTTGCCGGTGAGCGCGCCGAGCGCGTTCACGAACGGCTTCTCGCCCAGGGACTTCCAGAGCTTCTCGGCGCCCATCCGGGCCAGCGAGTGTTCGATGTGCACGGTGCCGCGCAGGCGCACCACCTCGGCGGCGGTGTAGCCGCGGGTGATGCCGGCCCAGCGGGCATCGGTCTTCCAAAGCTGTTCGAGTTGTTCGGCGGTGAGGGTTTGCGTGTTCATGGCGTGGCTCCTGGGGTCAAAGGGATTCGTAGGCGGGCAGGGTGAGGAAATCGGCGAGTTCGGGCGAACGCACCAGGGTTTCGAGCAGGGCGATGGCCTGGCCGACCTTGTCGTGGCCGACCACCGCTTCGCGTTGCAGGCGGCCTGGCAGGGCCAACAGCGCGGCGTCGAACAGCGCCCAGCACAGCAACGTGCCGTCGCTCAGATGCAGGTCTTTCTTGTGCAGCCAGAGCCAAAGCTGGCTACGGCAGATCTCGGCGGTGGCGGCGTCTTCCATCAGGCCGTGGATGGCCACGCACCCGGTGCCGGACAGCCAGGCCGCCAGATAGCGCACGCAGACCTCCACGGTGTCGTTGAAGCCTTCCGGCGTAATGCTGCCGTGGCAGGGTTTCAGCAGGTCGGCGGCGGTGATGTCGCCGTCCGGCAACGCATCGAGCTGGTTCGGGCCCTCGAATGCGGCATCGAACACCGCGCGCGCCACCGGGATCAGGCCCGGGTGCGCGACCCAGGTGCCGTCGTGGCCAAGCGCGGCCTCGCGTTGCTTGTCGGCGCGCACCTTGGCCAGGGCCATCTCGTTGGCCACGGCGTCGCGCTTGTTCGGAATCTGCGCCGCCATGCCGCCCATGGCCAGGATGCCGCGCCGATGGCAGGTCTGCACCAGGCGGGTAGCGTAGCTGTGCAGGAAATGCCGGGTCATCGCCACCTGCCCGCGCTCCGGCAGCATGAAGCCCGGCTGCCTGTGCAGGGTCTTGATGGCCGAGAAGATGTAATCCCAGCGGCCGCAGTTCAGGCCGACGACACGCGAACGCAATGCATGGATGATTTCGTCCATGGCGAACGCCGCCGGCAGGGTCTCGATCAGCACGGTGACCTTGCACTGCCCGGCCGGCAGCCCGAGCGCGGCTTCCAGATGCGCCAGCACGGCATCGATCCACTGCGCTTCGGCCGCCGACTGCAGTTTCGGAATGTACAGGAACGGGCCGCGGCCGCGCTCGGCCAGGATGCGGGCGTTGTGGAAGGCGAACAGGCCGAGGTCGAACAGGGTCGCCGACAGCCGCACACCGCCGATCTCGACATGCTTTTCGTCCAGATGCAGGCCCCGCGGGCGCACCATCAACAGCGCGGCATGGGCCGGATCGAGCGCGTACGCCGGCGCGTCATCGCTTTGCCGCCAGTGCAGCTCGCCACGCACCGCGGCGTGCAGCACGCGTTGGCCGGCCAGCACATTGGCCCAGGTCGGCGCGGTGGAATCCTCGAAATCGGCCATGAACACGTTGGCGCCGGAATTCAGCGCGTTGATCACGGTCTTGGCATCCACCGGCCCGGTGATCTCCACCCGCCGGTCGCGCAGGATTTCCGGCAGCGGCGCCGCTCGCCATTCGGCCGTACGCAGATTTGCGGTATCCTCGGCGAACGCGGGCACGCGGCCTTTGTCACGCTGGCGTTGAGACAACAAGGCGTGCCGACCCGGCTCGAAGCGGTCGTGCAAACGCTGCAGGAAGGCCAGGGCCTCGGCATCCAATACGGCGGCATCACCGGCATCCGGCAAGGGCGCATGGCGAAGCGTGACGAAATCCGGTTCGGGCTGTTTTTGGGCAAATGGCATGGTCGGGCTCCTTATGCCCAAACCCTATCGCCGCGGCCGATTATTTGACAAACCAAATGTTTCAATAAATACTATTAACCAAGATTATACGAACAACTTAAGGCAGGAAAATCATGGCTAAAACGCCGAGCAAGCCCGCCAAAAAGAAAGCCCAACCGCGCTTTTATTACAAAGCCGACCGCCTGAAACCACTCCGCGCCTTCTGCCAAACCGCGCGACTGGGCTCGGTCTCGCGGGCCGCGGAATCCCTGTTCTTGAGCCAACCGGCGGTCACCCTGCAACTACAGGCGCTGGAGCGCGAATTCGGCACCCGCCTGTTCGAACGCTTCGGGCGGCGCTGGACCCTGACCCAGGAAGGCACGGCGCTGTATGAATTGGCGCGCCCGCTGGTGGAAGGTCTGGACCGGATCGACAAAGACTTCCAGGAGAAGGTGGGCAACCAGGAAACCGCGGAACTGCACATCGCGGCCGGCAGCTCGACGATTTTGTACCTGCTTCCGGAAATCGTATCCAAATTCCGCGAAAAACATCCGAAAGTGCAGCTTTTCCTGCACAACGTGACGGGCCAGGACGGCCTGGGCCTGCTTCGCGGCGATGGCTGCGACCTGGCGGTCGGCTCCGTGCTGGACGTGCCCAGCGACCTGATCTACAACCCGGCCTACAGCTTCGATCCGATGTTGATCATGGCCAAAGACCATCCGCTGGCGAAAAAAGACAGCATCAAGCTGGCCGATCTCTCGCCTTATGGGCTGATCCTGCCGCCCAAGCGCCTGAGCACCTGGCGCCTGGTCGATCTGGTGTTCCAGAAGAACCGCGTGCCCTACACCGTGGCGTTGGAAGTGGGCGGCTGGGAAGTGATCAAGCAGTACGTGGCGATGGGCCTGGGCATCTCGATCGTGACCGGCATCTGCCTGAGCGAAGCCGACAACGAACGCCTGGTGATGCGCAACATGAAGGAATATTTCCCGTCGCGCAGCTACGGCGTGGTGATGCGCAAGGGCAAACTGCTGTCGCCGGCGGCGCAGGCCTTCGCGGAATTGGTCAAACCCGGCACCATCCCCAGCCGCAGCTACTTCGAGAGCGGCCACTCCGAACGCTGAATCAATCGCCTTTGCAGCGCGCACCGCGGCGCAGGGTGCGGTCCAAGGCGTTCGGCGCGCATTCGGGCTCCGGCGCGGGCTTGGCGGCTTGCCGGCGCTCGGCCATGCGCGCCTGCTGCCATTGCGCCACCTTGACGCGCAGCTGCGGCAACGCCGCCAGCGCCGCCTTCTCGCCCTCCAGGATGGCGCGCTGACGCTGTTCGAACTCGGCCGGACCGATATCGCCGACGCGCGGCCGGATGATGAGGTCGGCACGCGCCAGCTCCTGCTCGCCGAGGCGCTGGCCCATGATGGCGATGGACTGGTTGACGATGCCGAGCAGGCCGTCCGGCTTGGCGCCGTTGGCCTTGGTGGAGATGTCGACCGCGATCACCAGGTCGGCGCCGAGCTGGCGCGCGGCGTCCACCGGCACCGGGCTGACCACACCGCCGTCGACATAGGTGAACTTGCCGATCACCACCGGCTCGAACACGCCGGGAATGCTGCTGGAGGCGCGCACCGCCTGGCCGGTATTGCCACGGGTGAACACCGTGCGTTTGCCGGTCTCCAGCTGCGTGGCGACCACCGCCAGCGGCTTGCGCATGCGCTCCAACGGCTTGCCGCCGACGCTGGTGTTGACGTAATCCTGCAGTTTCTGGCCCTTGATCAGGCCGCCGGAAAACAGGCTGATGTCGCGGATTTCGGCCTGGTCCAAGGCCACCGCCTGGCTCTGCAGCCGGAACGGATCCATGCCGCTGGCGTACAGCGCGCCGACCACGCTGCCGGCGCTGGTGCCGGACACCACCACCGGCTCGAAGCCGTTGGCTTCCAGCATCTTGATCACGCCGATGTGCGCGAAGCCCTTGGCGGCGCCGCCGCCCAAGGCCAGGCCGATGCGCGGTTTCGGCGGCGGCAGGGGTTTGGCCACCGCAGGCGGCGGTTGCGGCGCGACGGGGCGGGTGGGCGTGCAGGCGACAAGCGCGGCGACGGCCAGTGCGCCGGCGGCCAACGCGAAACGGCGGGAAACGGAAGCGGTCATGGCCTTAGTGTAGCCCAGGCCCGATTCGCCAAGGCCGCGCCGCGCGGCTAAAATATAGGCCTCATTCATCCGGAACACCGAAGCCATGTCCGACACCCCGCCCGACCGCCTGGCGCTCGACCGCCGCAGCCCCTACTTCGACGAAGCCGCCCTGGAACGCGGCATCGGCGTGCGCTTCAAGGGCGTGGAATACACCAACGTGGCCGAATACTGCGTGTCCGAAGGCTGGATCCGCCTGCCGGTCGGCAAATCGCTCGACCGCCGCGGCAACGCCATGACCTTCAAGCAC
>CAZRXZ010000138.1:0-1376 GCA_964604095.1 uncultured Arenimonas sp.
ACGAATTCGGCCACGCCGTTGCCGATGGTGTCCGAGCCGTCGACCGTCAGCTGGCGCTCGGTGCCGGTGGCGATGTCGATCACCCACACATTGCGGCCGCGGATGAAGCTGACGAAGCCGCCCTTCGGCGAGATCTTGGCGTCGGTCACGTCGCCGCCGCCGTGGGTCAATTGCCGCAGCGCGGCCTCGGGCGTGGCCGCGGCCAGATCGTACCAGAACAGTTCGCCGCCCATCGGGAACAGCAGGCGGTAGCCGTCCGGCGACCACTGGTATTCCACGATGCCGGACAGCGCGGCGATGCGCTGGCGTTCGCGGCGCGCCTTCTCTTCGTCGGACAGTTCCTTGCCGGCGCCGGCCAGCGTGGCCGAATCGACCAGCAAGGTGGCTTCGCCGCTGGCCACGTCGAAGGCCCACAGGTCGAGCTGGTTGGCTTTGCCGGGCTTGCCTTTCAGGAAGCTGATGCGTTTGCCGTCGGGCGAGAATTTGGCCTGGGTCAGGGTGTTGCCGGACAGGCCGGCGCCCGAGGTCAGGGCCTCGATGGTGAGCTGTTGGGCCATGGTGGTTGCCGAGAACATGCCGAGTACGGAAAGGATCAGGGTGCGCATAGGTTTCGTGCTTCCTCAGGCCAGATAGCCGCCATCGACGGTCAAGGTGGTGCCGGTGACGTAGGCCGAGGCCTTCGAGGCCAGGTACAGCACGGCCGGCGCGATTTCGTCCGGTTGGCCGGCGCGGCCCATCGGAATCAGCTGGGTCATCAGCTTCATCAGCTTGGCGTCCTGGGTGATGGCCGAGGCGAAGTGGGTGTCGGTCAGGCCCGGCAGCACGGCGTTGACGCGGATGCCGTGCGGCGCCAGTTCCTTGGCGAAGCCCTGGGTCAGGTTGACGATGCCGGCCTTGGTCAGCGAATACGCGGCCTGGCCGGGTGCCGGGCGCTCGGCGTTGACCGAGGCGATGTTGACGATGCAGCCGCCGTGGCCGAGCATCTGCTTGGCCGCGCGCTGGCTGGCGTAGAAATAGCCGCGCAGGTTGACCTCCAGGATCTTCTCGAAACTGCCCAGGTCCATGTCCAGCAACGGGCCGTAGTACGGGTTGGCGGCGGCGTTGTTCACCAGCATGTCGATGCGCCGGCCGTTCGCGGCCAGGGCGTCGAACACGGCGTCGATGGCGGCGGTGTCGCCGATGTGCATGGCGGCCGCCTCGGCCGACAGGCCCTCGGCGCGCAGGGCGTCGGCCACGGCCTGGCAGCCGTCCAGTTTGCGGCTGGTGCACACCACATGCGCGCCGTGGGCCGCCATGAGATGGGCGATGGCTTCGCCGATGCCGCGCGAGGCGCCGGTGATCAGGGCGGTCTGGCCGCGCAGGTCGAACAGGTCGGT
>CAZRXZ010000138.1:1476-4275 GCA_964604095.1 uncultured Arenimonas sp.
GTGCTGGAAGCGCCGATGGCCGAATGGCGGCAACTGCTGGAAACCAATTTCCTGAGCGTGGTGCGCGGCACCCGCCTGTTCCTGCCGGCCATGGTCGCGCGCGGCAGCGGCCACATCGTCAACACCGCCAGCTTCGCCGGCCTGGCCGGCGCGCCGGGCATGATGACCTACGGCGTGTCGAAGGCGGCGGTGGTGGCGTTCTCCGAACAGCTGCGCGCCGAATGCCACGGCGTCGGCGTCAAGGTCAGCGTGATCTGCCCGGCCTTCTTCAAGACCAACCTGATGCAGAGCACGGTCGGCGCCGAACGCATCCGCCACCTCGGCCAGAAGCTGATGGAGCGTTCGCCCGACAGCCTGGACGCGGTGGCCGACCGCGTGCTGGCCGGCATCGCCGCCGGCCGGTTCCTGATCCTGCCCACCACACACGAACCGCTGCGCTGGCGCCTGAAGCGCTTCCTGCCGGAATGGTATTTCCGGATGCTGCTCAAGCGCACCGGCGAACTCAGCCTGGGAGCGAAATGATGGAGTGGATGATCTACGGCGCCAACGGCTACACCGGCCGGCTGATGGTGGAAGAGGCGCTGCGCCGCGGCCTGCGCCCGGTGCTGGCCGGGCGTTCGCGCGCGGCCATCGAGCAGTTGGCGGCCGAATTCGGCCTGCCGGCGCGGGTATTCGGCCTGGACCGCCCCGAAGCGGTGGCCATGGGCCTGCGCGGCATGGCGTTGGTGCTGCACTGCGCCGGTCCGTTCTCGCAGACCGCATTGCCGATGGTGCGCGGCTGTCTTGAGGCCGGCGCGCATTACCTCGACATCACCGGCGAGATCGACGTGTTCGCCGCCTGCGCCGCGCTCGACGCCGAGGCCACGCAACGCGGCATCGTGGTGCTGCCGGGCGCCGGCTTCGACGTGGTGCCGACCGACTGCCTGGCCGCCATCCTGAAACTGGAGATGCCGTCGGCCCGCAGCCTGGTGCTGGCCTTCGACGCCCCCGGCGGCCCGAGTCCGGGTACCGCCAAGACCGCCATCGAAGGCCTGGGCAAGGGCGGCCGCGCGCGCATCGACGGCGAACTGCGCACCGTGCCCTTGGCCTGGAAGACGCGCAGCTTCGACAAGGCCGGCACGCCGCGCCTGGCGATGACCATTCCCTGGGGCGATGTGTTCACCGCGCATGTGTCCACCGGCATTCCGGACATCGAAGTGTATATGTGCGTGCCGCCGGCCACGGTGGTCAATCTGCGCCGCCTGCGCCGGCTCGGGCCGCTGCTGGGCTGGCGCCCGGTGCAGGCCTGGCTGAAATCGCGCGTGGCGCGTCGCGTGCACGGCCCGGATGCCGACACGCGCGCGGCCGCCGAGACCTGGGTCTGGGGCGAAGTCGAAGATGACGCCGGCCGCAAAGCCGCCTGCACCTTGGTCACGCCCAACGGCTACACGCTCACCGTGCAGGCCGCGCTCGGCATCGTGGCCAAGCTGATGGCGGCGCAACGGCCGATCGGCGGCTTCTATACGCCCTCGCGCCTGATGGGCGCCGATTATGTGCTGCGCCTGCCCGGCGTGAAGCGTGTGGGCCGCTGATGGACGTATCGCATCTGGTCGACGCCCTGAACCCGGCGCAGCGCGAAGCCGTGTGCGCCGAACCCGGCCACTATCTGGTGCTGGCCGGCGCCGGTTCGGGCAAAACCCGCGTGCTCACCCACCGCATCGCCTGGCTCAACCAGGTGTTCGAGGTGCCGCTGTACCGCGTGCTGGCGGTGACCTTCACCAACAAGGCCGCCGCCGAGATGCGTTCGCGCCTGACCGCGCTGCTGCCCGAGGGCGCGCGCGGCATGTGGGTCGGCACCTTCCACGGCATCGCGCACCGCCTGCTGCGCCTGCATTGGCAGGACGCCGGCCTGCCGGAAGGCTTCCAGGTGCTGGACGCCGACGACCAGCTGCGCCTGATCAAGCGCGTGGTGCAGGACCTGCAGCTGGACGACACCCGCTTTCCGCCGAAACAGCTGACCTGGTGGATCAACGCGCAGAAGGACGCCGGCCGCCGGCCGGGCGCCATCCAGCCGGCCCTGGGCGACCAATACACCCGCATCCAGCTGCAGGTGTACGAGGAATACGAGGCGCGCTGCCGGCGCTCGGGCCTGGTCGATTTCGCCGAGATCCTGCTGCGCGCGCACGAGACCCTGCTGAATACGCCGGCCCTGCTGGAGCATTACCGCCAGCGCTTCAGCCAGATCCTGGTGGACGAATTCCAGGACACCAACGCCGTGCAGTTCGCCTTCATCCAGCTGTTGGCCGGCGAGCGCGGCTGCGTGTTCGTGGTCGGCGACGACGACCAGTCGATCTACGGCTGGCGCGGCGCGCAGGTCACCAATATGCAGAAGTTCCTGGGCGAATACCCGGCCGCGCGCACCATCCGCCTGGAGCAGAACTACCGCTCCACCGGCAACATCCTGGCCGCCGCCAACGCGGTCATCGCGCACAATCCCGAGCGGCTCGGCAAGAAGCTGTGGACCGAGGACCGCGACGGCGCGCCGATCGACCTGTACACCGCGTTCAACGAGGTCGACGAGGCGCGCTACGTGATCGGCCGCATCCAGGCGCTGATCCAGCACGGCCACAGCGCCTCCGAATGCGCCGTGCTGTACCGCAACAACGCGCAGTCGCGCGCCATCGAAGAGCAGCTGCTGTCGGCCGCGCTGCCGTACCGCGTGTACGGCGGCCAGCGCTTCTTCGAGCGCATGGAGATCAAGGACGCCATGGCCTATCTGCGCCTGGTGTCGAACCGCGACGACGACGCGGCCTTCGAGCG
>CAZRXZ010000139.1:0-4193 GCA_964604095.1 uncultured Arenimonas sp.
ATGCCGCGGTTGGTGTTGCGGTAGAAATACAGCAGGCTGTCGCTGCCGGCGGCCTTCTGCGCCAAACCCAACAACGCCCCCGCCGCCAGCACCGCCACCGCCAACCGCAGCAACCGCCGGCGCGCGCGCAGATCCAATTGCAGGCCGGCCAGATACAGCGCGGCGGCCGGCAACAGCCAAAACAGTGCGCGTTCGGCCGCCAGCGGGCGCAAGGCGCCGGTCTGCGGCAAGCCGCCGACCAGCGGCGTCAGGTCGGCCGCGAGCGCGCCGCGCGCCGTGCCCGCCGCGCGCCAGGCTTCCGGCCAAGGCAACAGGAATACCAGCACCGCCAACAGCGGCGGCAACACCCACAGCGAGGCGGTTGGCCACCGGCGGATGTCCGGCGTCCGCCAAACCAGCAGCGCGATCAAACCCAGCGCCGCCAGCTGCGCCAGCACATCGCCCAGATGGCCTTGGCCGCCGCCGAACAGCAAGGCCGCGGTCAGCACCGTCGCGCTGGCGGAGAACAGGCCGATCGGGTTGCGGGTGGCGTCCATGGCACTCCAGGGCAAAGATTCGCGCAAGAAAAAGGGCCGCCGAAGCGACCCGTTCGATTCTAGCACCGGCGCCGCTTAGGGCGAGACGGTGTCGTCGCTGGAGTCGCCGGTGCCGGCCAGCACGCCGACCACCACCACGGTGCCGGCCACATACACCCAGACATCGCCCGACGGCGGCGTATTGGAGCCGCTATCGGTCTGCGCGGTCTGCACGCCGACGCGGGTCACAGCGGCCGAACCGCCGGCGCAGGTCGATTTCGCCGGCACGGTGGCCATCGAGCCGGAGGCCAGAGGCAACACGCAGCCGTCGGTGAAGCGCAGGCTGGCTTGGCCGCCCTGCATCACCAGCACGCGGTCGCCGGCGACTAGTAACTGGCCGGGCTGGGCGGTGACGAATTGCTTGCCCTGGTTGACCAGCACCACGCCCTGGGTCGGGCCCAGGCTGGCCGGCGCCGAAGCGGCGGATGCGCCGGCGGCGGACACTGCAGCGAACAGGAAGGTGATGGCTTTCATGCGCGGTTCCTTAAGAACGATCAAGCGGGATTATACCCCGAACGCAGGCCGGCTTCCCCAAGCCGAGCCGCATTCAGGGCGAAACGGTCTCGTCGCTGCCGGATTCACCGGCGGCCACGCCCACGGCCGGCAGCGCGCCGACCACCCACAAACCGCCGGTACCCGAGCCGGCCTGGCCCATGCCGAGCGCTTGCGCGCTTTCCGGCGAGAGCTGGGCGATTTCGGCATTGCCGCCGGCGCAGGTGGAAACCGACGGAATCACCGCCAGACTCGATTCCGGCAGCTTCAGTTCGCAGCCGTCGCCGAAGCGGACGGTGGTACCGCCGCCTTGCATCACCAGTACGCGGTCGCCCGGTTTCAGCACCTGCCCGTCTTGCACGCGCACGAACTGCTTGTCCTTGCTGACCATCACCATGCCTTGGCTGTTGCCCAAGCTGGCGGCGGGATCGGCCGCCAACACGGCGGTGGAAGCGAAGAGACTGGCGAACGCGGCGACGGTGACTTTCATGACATATTCCCTGAGAGATGACATCAGCCGGGCGCCGGTGGTGCCGACATCGGATTCGACTGACGCATCCAGCATAGAACCGATGGCGTTTCAGGTCAACCCAGAATTTTTCTTATGTCATTCTTCCGTAACGGGTTTTCCGGAGACCGGAACGATGCGGACATCGTCCAGCCAGAGCGTGCCGTCTATCACGGTTTCGGCCGGAATCCGGGCCGGAATGGCCAATACCAGGCGCTGCCCCGGACATGCCGCGGGAATCTCGACATCGAGCAGCGCCTCGCGCCAATCGAAACGACCCGACATCGGCGCCGACTCGGCCAATACCCGGCCCTGCGGCTCGCACAACACGCGCCAAACCAAACCGCGCGGGCTATCCAGATGCTCGGCACGCGCGCGCCAAGCCAGCCGCCAACGGCCGGGCGGCAAGGCCAGTGCCTGCCACAGATGGGCGAACGGCGTGCGCCGGCCCTCGAACTGCACCTGGTAGGAAGTCTGGCCGAGGCTGCCGCGGGTGGCGCTCCAATACGCCTCGGCGCCGGCCACCGGCGGCGTGTTCCAGGCGAACGGACCGTGATGCGCTTCCTGCTCCAGCTCGAAGCCGCCATCGAACACGTTGCCGAGCAAGCCGCGCTGGTTTTCCGGAAGCAGGCTGACCCACGTCAGGTACGCCAAGCCGTGCCGGTTCTCGGCGCGCAACCGCGCCAGCCAGGGCAACAGCTCCTGCAGGGCCTGCTCGCCGTGCAGTTGCCCGAACACCGGTGCCAAAGCCTCGCTGGGGTAGCCGGATTTGGCCAAACCGGCCAGAAACCCGGCGCGCCAAGGCGGCTGGCGGTTCAAGGTATCGATCACGGCCTGCTGCGCCGCCGGATTGGCCGCCAGCACATCCAGCTGCGGCTGCAGCGCGGGAAGCAGATCGGGCTTCAGGCGCAGGATGGCGTCCAGCTGCGCCATGGCGTCGGCGGCATTCCGGCTGGCCAGCGCATGCTGCAGCAACCCCAAACGGGTCGGCAGGTCGCGCGGCGCCAAGCGCACCGCCTTGCGGTACAGCGCCAAGGCCTCATCGCCACGGCCGGCGGCCTCGGCCGCCTGCGCCAGCACGCGCAGGGGGCGGCCGTCCACCGGTTGCGCGCGCAGGGCGCGGCGGGCGTAATCGACCGCTTCCGGCCAACGCCGTTGCTCGGCAAGACGCTGGGCCAGCTGGTTCAGGGCCTCCGGGTGCTCGGCGCGCCAGGCCAAGGCCCGTTCGGGCGTGCTGCGGGCATAGTGCTCGGCCAGCCCTAGGCCCAGCAGGCGCCAACCGAGCACGGCCAGCAGGATCGACACGGCGGCGAGCCACACGGCCTTACGCGACATGTTCACTCCAACAACAGATAGTGGACGATACGGGGATTGCCGTCTTCCAGCGCCAGGGACAGCTCCAGGCCGCCCTGCTGCACGGCCGGCGCGCGCATGCCGCCGTAGCCGAGTTCGGCACGGTAACGCAGGCGCACGCTCAAGGTCTCCTCGCCGGCCCGCCAACGCGCCTGGCTGAAGGCGATCTCGCGGCTGCGGGTACGCTGGAACAGACGGCGGTAATCGCGGCGGATATCGGCCACGCCGCCGCGGCCGTTGCTGGCCTCCACGCTGAACAAGGCCATGAACGCGGCCAGGTCGCCGGCGCGGTAACGCTGCGCGAACGCGTGCAATAACGCGTCGCCTTGCGCGCGGCTGGGACTTGAGACCGGTGACGGCTCGGCAACCGGCATGGCCGCAGCGGTAGCGGCCGGCAAGGCCGGCGGGTCGGCGATTGCAGGCACCGACGCCGGTTCCGGCGGCGGTGCCTCGACAACCGGCACCGTCGCAGGCGATACCGGCGCTGCGGTGACTGACTTGGCCTTGGCCGCGGCCCGGGGTTGATGTTCGGCACGCGCCGACAGTGGCCAAGCCGGCATGGCCGGTAGCGGCTCAGACGCCGCCGCGGAAACCGGTTCGGGCGGCTCGGCCATCTCCGGATACACCGCCGCATCCGGCCACAACGACAGCGCCAGCAAGGCCGACGCGGCCATCAGCAGGGCCAGCAGGAACAGCGGGAACCGGCTGCGCGCGCGCAGGGGCGGCGGCGCATGCCGCGGCACCGGCACCGGCAAGCCACCGCCCTTCAGCGCACGCCAGGCGGCATTGACGCGCTCGGCCAAGGCCTGCGATTCGGGATTGCGGTCCGGATGCAGCCATTTGATCAGCAGGCGGTGATGCGCCTTGGCCAGCACCGGATCGGCACCCGCCGCCAAACCCAGGCACCGCCAC
Organism: uncultured Arenimonas sp.; assembly: GCA_964604095.1. GTDB lineage: Bacteria > Pseudomonadota > Gammaproteobacteria > Xanthomonadales > Xanthomonadaceae > Arenimonas. The sequence continues at coordinate 3,841 of CAZRXZ010000139.1, forward strand.
GGCGGACTGCCGGCATACAGGCAGACGCGCTTGAGGTAATCGGCGGCGACGGCGGCCTCCGCGCCGGCGCCGGAGGCCAGGCGGATCAAGGCCGTCATGCCCTCGGGCAGGGGCGCGGCGCGCAGGGCGAACAGGCTCTCGGGCGCGTCGTGCAACGCCTTGGCCTGCCGCCATGCCGCATCGCCCGAAGTCATCGCGTCAGTTTCTTGGTATCCGACGCGCCGTAGCTGTAATAGCTATAGGAACCGTAGCCGGCCCCGTAACCGTAGCCGTAGGCGGAATGTTTGCTCTGGAATTTGTTGATCAATGCTCCGACCAGGCGCGCGCGCGCGGCCTGCAGGCGCTTGACCGCA
>CAZRXZ010000140.1:0-4171 GCA_964604095.1 uncultured Arenimonas sp.
GCGCACCACCCTGCTGCCCGACCAGATCGTGCTGCCCCTGCTTTGGCTCGGCCTGTTGGCCAGTCTGGTCACGGTGTTCGTCGATCCGGTTTCGGCCATCCTCGGCGCGGCCGCCGGTTACCTCAGCCTGTGGTCGGTCACCGCCGCGTTCAAGCTGCTGACCGGCAAAGACGGCATGGGCGCCGGCGACTTCAAGCTGCTGGCCGCGCTCGGCGCCTGGTGCGGCGTCAAGGCCATCCTGCCGATCATCCTGCTGTCTTCGGTGGTCGGTGCCGTCATCGGTTCGATCTGGCTGGCCAGCGCCGGCAAGCATCGCGACACCCAGATTCCGTTCGGGCAATATCTGGCCATCGCCGGCTGGTTGCAGTTCATCTCCGGCATCGACCTGCTCGGCCTGTATCTGGCCTGGGCCACCGGACGCTGATGGGCCTGCGGGTCGCGGTCAGCGGCGGTATCGCGGCCGGGAAGTCCACGGTCTGCGCCATCTTGGCCGAATGCGGCGTGCGGGTCATCGATGCCGACGTGGTCGCGCGCGACCTGGTGCAGCCCGGTCAGGCGGCCCTGGCCGAAATCGCCGAACGCCTCGGGCCGCGTTTCGTCAACGCCGACGGCCTGGACCGCGCCGCCCTGCGCGCGCACGTGTTCGCCGACGCCGACGCCAAGCGCGCGCTGGAGTCCATCCTGCATCCGCGCATCCAGGCCGAACTGCGTACGCGTTGCGAGGCCTCGCCGGCGCCGGTGACCGCCGTCGCCATCCCGCTGCTGACGCCCGCCAGCCGCGCCGGCGCCTATGCCTGGCTGCAGCGCGTGCTGGTCGTGGAGGCCCCGCGCGCGGTGCAAGTGGCCCGCATCGCGGCCCGCGACGGCTCCAGTCCCGCGCTGGCCGAGGCGATGGTATCGGCGCAGCTGGACAGCGCCGGCCGCCTGCCGATGGCCGATGACGTGCTGATCAACGACGGCCCGCTGGCCGATCTGCACGCATGGTCGCGGCGCCTGTACGCACGCTACGCGCGCTTGGCCCAAGCCTGAAACCGCGGATTCCGGCATGAAAAAGGCGGCCATTGGCCGCCTTTTTCCGATTGCGCGAATCCGACCTCAGGCCAAGTTCGGCCAGAACGCACGGATACCGGCCACGCCCTGCGCGCCGTGCTGGCGGGCGGCGGCGACATCGTCCGGCCCCAAGCCGCCGATGGCGAAAATCGGCAGGGACACTTCCGCGCGCATTTCCTGCCAGGTCTTCCAGCCCATCGGCGCCACGTCCGGGTGGCTGGCGGTCTTGTTGACCGAGCCCAGCACCACGAAATCCAGGCCGAGCGCCTGCGCGTGCTTGAGCTGCTCCAGGTTGTGGCACGAGGCCGACACCGGCAGGCGCGCCGCCAGCGGTCGGGCGTGCAGGCCCATCAGCTGTTCGCTGGTCAGGTGCAGGCCGATGTCGAAATCGTGCGCCAGTCCGAGCTGGCCGTTGATCAGCAGCTGCGCCTTGTGCTTCTTGCACAGCGCCACGGTCAGCGTCAGCAGGGCCTTGAGCGGCTTCTCCTGCCAGGTCTTGGCGCGCAGCTGCACCAGGCGATAGCCGCTCGACAGCGCCGCGTCCAGCTCGCGCAGGAAGCGCGTGGTGTCGGTGGTCGGCTCGGGGGTGATCAGGTAATGCGCCGGCTTCTGCAGCGCGGCCACCACCGGCAGGTCGGCCGGCGGCATCGGATACGAGGTCAGCTTGCCGTTCGGCACCCAGGCCAGGGCCTGGTTCTCCATGCCGCGCGGCTGGCCGGCGTACTTGGTGACGCGGAACACATCGAGCTTGATGGCCTTGTTGCCGTGGTGCTGGGGCACCGACATCAAGGGCTCGGTGGCCAGCACGTCGATGCCGAGCTCTTCCTTCAATTCGCGCTTGAGCGCCGCTTCCGGGCTTTCGTTGCGCTCGACCTTGCCGCCCGGGAACTCCCAGGCGCCGGCCAGGTCGCGGCCGCTGATGCGGCGGGCGAGCAATACGCGGCCGCTGGCATCGGTGAGCACGCCGGCGGCGACGGGAACGATTCGGGGGGTGTCGAGGGGGGATCTGCGCATCAGCCTAAACGTCCGTGACATTGTTTGAATTTCTTGCCGCTGCCGCACGGGCAAGGATCGTTGCGGCCCACTTTCGGACCGTTCAACTGCACCACGCCCATCTCGGCCAATTCTTCATCCGGGCCTTGGTTGCCCACGCCCGGATGCTGGAAGGCCATCTGGCTGGCCTGCTGCTCGTGGCGGCGGCGGTCTTCGGCCTCCATCGCGGCGGCATCGTCCTCGTCGCGCACGCGCACGCGCGCCAGCATCGAGGTGACGTCGAACTTGACCTTGTCCAGCATCTCGCCGAACAGCTCGAAGCTCTCGCGCTTGTATTCCTGCTTGGGCTGCTTCTGCGCGTAGCCGCGCAGGTGGATGCCCTGGCGCAGGTAATCCATGCGCGCCAAGTGCTCCTTCCAGGCCTGGTCGAGCACGTTCAGCATGATCAGCTTCTCGATCTGGCGGGCGGTCTCGGCGCCGACCGAAGCCTCCTTCTCGGCGAAGTGCGCGGCCACGCGCTCCTGCACCGCGGCGGCGACGGCGGCGTCATCGAGCTCCTCGGCGCTGCCGGCCAGCGCACGCAGGTCCATGGCCACCGAGAACTGCTCGAGCAGGACGCGCTCCAGGCCGACCAGGTCCCACTGCTCGTCGATCGAATCGCGCGGCACGAACTTGCGCACCTGTTCCTCGATCACGTCCTCGCGGATGGCGGTGACGGTCTCGGCCACGTCGTCGGCCTCCAGCAGCTCGTTGCGCTGCTGGTAGATGACCTTGCGCTGGTCGTTGGCGACGTCGTCGTATTCCAGCAGGTTCTTGCGCATGTCGAAGTTGTGCGCCTCGACCTTGCGCTGGGCGTTCTGGATCTGGCGCGAGACCAGGCCGGACTCGATGACCTCGTCCTCCTTCATGCCCATGCGGCGCATGGCGGTCTGCACCCAGTCGGCGGCGAAGATGCGCATCAGGTTGTCTTCCAGCGACAGGTAGAAGCGCGAGGAGCCCGGGTCGCCCTGACGGCCGGAGCGGCCGCGCAGTTGGTTGTCGATGCGGCGCGACTCGTGGCGCTCGGTGCCGATGATGTGCAGGCCGCCGGACGCCAGCACCTGTTCGTGACGCTGCTGCCAGGCGGCCTTGGCCGCCGCCTTGGCGGCTTGGTCGGCGTCTTCGCCGAGCGCCTGCAGTTCGGCCTCCAGGCTGCCGCCGAGCACGATGTCGGTACCGCGGCCGGCCATGTTGGTGGCGATGGTGACCGCCTTCGGTGCGCCGGCGTTGGCCACGATATGGGCTTCGCGCTCGTGCTGCTTGGCGTTCAGCACCTCATGCGGGATGCCGGCCTGGCGCAGTTCGCCGGCCAGCAGTTCGGAGGTCTCGATCGAGGTGGTGCCGACCAGCACCGGCTGGCCCGCGTCGTAGCAGCGCTGGATGTCCTTGACCACGGCCTTGAACTTGGCCTCGCGGGTCAGGTAAACCAGATCCGGGTCGTCCTTGCGCACCATCGGGCGGTGGGTGGGGATGACCACCACTTCCAGGCCGTAGATGTTCTGGAACTCGTAGGCTTCGGTGTCGGCGGTGCCGGTCATGCCGGCCAGCTTGCCGTACATGCGGAAATAGTTCTGGAAGGTGATGCTGGCCAGGGTCTGGTTCTCGCGCTGGATCGGCACGCCTTCCTTGGCCTCGACCGCCTGGTGCAGGCCGTCCGACCAGCGCCGGCCGGCCAGGGTGCGGCCGGTGAACTCGTCGACGATGATGACCTCGCCGTCGCGCACGATGTAGTCGACGTCGCGCTGGTACAGCGCGTGCGCGCGCAGGGCGGCGTTCAGGTGGTGCACCACCGAGAGGTTATGGCCGGAGTACAGGCCGTCGTCCTCGGACAGGATGCCGGCTTCGCGCAGGATGTCCTCGGCATGCTCCATACCGGTTTCCGACAGATGCACCTGCTTGGACTTCTCGTCCACCCAGTAATCGCCCTCGCCGTCTTCTTTCTCCTGGCGCACCAGCTTGGGCACGATGCGGTTGACCTTGAGGTACAGCTCCGGCGATTCGTCGGCCGGGCCGGAGATGATCAACGGCGTGCGGGCCTCGTCGATCAGGATCGAGTCGACCTCGTCGACGATGGCGAAGTTCAGGCCGC
>CAZRXZ010000141.1:0-4145 GCA_964604095.1 uncultured Arenimonas sp.
ACTGGCCCTACCGAGAAGGCCTGCGCATCGACGAGGCCATGCACCCGCTTAGCCTGCTGGCCACCGGCATGTACGGCAAGCCGCTGCCGAACCAGAACGGCGCGCCGCTGCGCCTGGTGGTGCCGTGGAAATACGGCTTCAAGAGCATCAAGTCGATCGTGCGCATCGATTTCACCGAGAAGATGCCGCCGACCAGCTGGAACACCCTGCAACCCGAGGAATACGGCTTCTTTTCCAACGTCAACCCGGCGGTGGACCACCCGCGCTGGAGCCAGGCCACGGAGCGCCGCATCGCCGGCACCGAAAGCAAGCTGTTCGCCCGCCGCATCCCGACCCTGCCGTTCAACGGCTACGCCAGACAGGTGGCGCATCTGTACAAAGGCATGGATCTGCGCCGGTGGTATTGAACCGCATCGATTGGCGCTGGTTCGGCCTGAAGGCCGTGGCGCACGCGTTGGCCATGGCGCCTGCGCTCTGGCTGCTTTGGCGCGCCGGGCGCGATGCGCTCGGCGCCGACCCGGTGGCGGCGCTGACCCACGGCACCGGCGATTGGGCCTTGCGCCTGCTGCTGCTGTGCCTGGCGATGACGCCTTTGCGGCAACTCATCGGCCGTCCGTGGCCGATCCGCTTCCGCCGACTGCTCGGGCTGTATGCCTTCTTCTACGCGAGCCTGCATCTGGCGGTGTATCTGCTGCTGGACCTCGGCACCTATTGGGCGCAACTGGGCGCCGACATCCTGAAACGCCCGTTCATCACCGTCGGCTTCACGGCCTGGCTGTTGCTGCTGCCGCTGGCACTGACCTCGACCCAGGCCATGATGCGGCGGCTGAAGAAGAACTGGCAGCGCCTGCACCGGCTGGTGTATGCCGTGGCCGTGCTGGCGGTGCTGCATTTCTGGTGGCTGGTGAAATCGGACATCCGCGAACCGCTGCTGTATGCCGCGCTCCTGGCGCTAATGTTGGGCTGGCGGGTATTCTATCGGCGCAAAGCCGCCATGGCCGGCAGGAGCCGCTGACGATGTCCGGAATCACCCTGTACCACAATCCCCGCTGCAGCAAATCGCGGGAAACCCTGTCCCTGATCCGCGCCGCCGGCATCGAACCGCGCGTGGTCGAATACCTGGACGCGCCGCTTTCGCGTGGGGAACTGGAGGCCCTGCTGGCCTTGCTCGCGCTGCCGGCCAGCGGCCTGATGCGCACCGGCGACGCGCTGTATGCCGAGCTCGGACTGGATGCGCCGACCTGCACCGACGCCGAGCGCCTGGCGGCCCTGGCGGCGCACCCGGCGCTGTTCAACCGGCCGGTGGCGGTAAGCGCCCTCGGCGCGCGCGTGTGCCGCCCGCCGGAAACGGTGTTGGAAATCCTGCCGGTTCAGTAGCTCGGCAACTCGTTCGGGCGCAGGTCCCAGACCAGCACTTCGGCATCTTCGCCCTTGGCGAATTCCAGCCGGGTCTCGTTGCGGATGCGCGCGCCGTCACCGGCGGACAGCCGGCGGCCGTTGACCTCCAGCGTGCCGCGCGCCACATGCACGTAGGCGTAACGCCCCGGCGCCAGCTCGAGCGCGGCCTGTTCGTCGCCGTCGAACAGGCCGGCGTACACGCGCACGTCCTGGTACACGTTGAGCGAGCCCTCGGCCGAATCCGGCGAGATGATCGGGCGCAGGCGGCCGCGCTTCTCGCCGGCGTCGAAATGCACCTGCTGGTAGCGCGGCGCCACGCCGCGGCGGTCCGGCACGATCCAGATCTGCAGCAGGTGCACCGGTTCGGACGCGGAATGGTTGAACTCGCTGTGCTGGATGCCGCTGCCGGCGCTCATCATCTGCACGTCGCCGGGGCGGATGACCGAGCCGGTGCCCATCGAGTCCTTGTGTTCCAGCGCGCCGGACAGGATGTAGGTGAAGATCTCCATGTCGCGGTGCGGATGGGTGCCGAAGCCCATGCCGGGCTGGACGATGTCGTCGTTGATCACCAGCAGGTCGGAAAAGCCCTGCTGCTTCGGATCGCGGTATTGGCCGAAGGAAAACGTGTGCTTGGTGTCCAGCCAGCCGAAGTTGAAATGGCCGCGGTCGGCGGCGGCGCGGATCTCGATCATGGCATGCTCCTTGCGGTGATGTGCGGCCATCATCCGCCGGTTCGGGAATCTGATAAAGTGGACCGAAGCCAAATGATTGTTCCATATCCGCAACAATGCTCAACAACCTGAACGACATCGCCCTGTTCGTGGCCGTGGTCAAGGCCAAGAGCTTCCGCAAGGCCGCGGACGTGCTGGATATGCCGACCTCGACCCTGTCGCGGCGGGTCAGCCATCTGGAAAAGAGCATCGGCATCCGCCTGCTGCACCGCACCACCCGCCAGATCGAACTGACCGAGCTCGGCCGCACCTATTTCGAGCGCTGCCAGAGCATCATCGCCCAGGCCCAAAGCGCGCACGAAGAGCTCAGCCAGGCCGCCGAATCGCCGAGCGGCCTGCTGCGCCTGTCGATGGTCGAGGAATTCGCCAGCGATTACCTGATCCCGCTGCTACCTGAATTCCGCCGCCTGCATCCGGGCATCCGCTTCGAGCTGGACGTCAACCCGCGCCGCGCCAATCTGATCGCCGACTCGGTCGACATCGCCTTCCGCATGGGGCACGTCAGCGACTCCGGCCTGATCGCGCGCAAGCTGGCCATGTTCAAGGTCGGCCTGTACGCCTCGCCCGGCTATCTCAAGCATGCACCGAAACTCAAGACCCCGGCCGACCTGGAACACCACGTCTGCCTGCAGCTCTCGGCCCTGGACTTCCAGCTGAGCAAGGGCGACCAACGCGTCAGCCACAAGATCCGCAACCCGGCCTATGCCGCCAACAACATGGTGCTGCTGAAGAACCTGGCCCTGCGCGATGCCGGCATCGCCATCCTGTCCGAGCCGACGGCGCGCACGGCGGTGGCCGACGGCCGCCTGGTGCGCGTGCTGCCGGATTGGTGCCCGCCGGAAGTGCCGGTGTACGCACTGACCGAAACCCGTCTGTTGCCGGCCAAAACCCGGATTTTCCTCGACTACCTCAGTACCCATCTCAACCCCTGACCCGAGAGCCTCGCCCATGAAACCCTTGTTCGCCGCCACCGCCCTGCTGTTGACCGCCGCCACCGGCGCCCATGCCGCCACCGAATACACCGGCGACCGCATCGACGGCGTGCCCGTCATCAACCGCCTGGATGTCGGCGACCTGGAGGCCGGCAAGCTCCACCGCTTCTACCTGCAGGGCGCCGACACCAGCATCGGCCAGCATTGGTACGTTCCGGTGCTGGTGGCCAAGGGCGCCAAGCCCGGCAAGGTGATCGGCCTGCAGACCGGCGTGCACGGCGACGAAATCAACGGCACCCAGGTGGTGCACCGCCTGTTCGAGCGCATCGACCCGAGCGCGCTCAACGGCAGCGTGATCGCGGTGGTGGCCGCCAACAGCACCGGCATCCTGGCCAACAGCCGCTACTTCCAGCTGCAGGGCGACAGCGGCGGCGGCGTCGACTTCAACCGCATCTGGCCCGGCAAGGAAAAAGGCAACGCCGCCGAACAGCAGGTCTGGCGCCTGTTCAACGGCGTGTGGAAGGGCAACAGCGACATCGTGGTCGACCTGCACACCCAAAGCACCGGCACCACCTACCCGCTCTACATCTACGCCGACTACCGCGTGGCCGGCGTCAAGGAACTGGCCGAGCTGGTGCCGGCCGACATGATCAAGGTCGATACCGGCGAACCGGCGGCGGCCGAACAGGCCTTCAACGACGTCGGCATGATCTCGATCACCCTGGAAGTGGGCGGCCCGAAGGTCTACCAGCCGGAACTGATCGCCCGCAGCCTGACCGGCATCGACAACATGCTCAAGCACTACGGCCTGCTGGCCGGCAATCCCGGCCGCACCGCCAAGGAGCAGAAGACCTTCATCGGCAACCAAACCCTCAGCGTCAAAGCGCGCCAAGGCGGCTTCGCGGAGATTCTGGTCACGCTCGGCCAAGACGTCAAGGCCGGCCAGGAACTGGCCGTGCAGCGTAACGGCTTCGGCGACATCGTGGCGCGCTACACCGCGCCGGAAGACGGCCGCGTGGCCTCGCTCGCCACCGACCCGGTGCGCGAACCCGGTAGCCTGCTGGTGCGCCTGATCCGCCACAAC
>CAZRXZ010000142.1:0-4138 GCA_964604095.1 uncultured Arenimonas sp.
GTCGTCGGCGTGCACGATCAGCTTGGCCAGCATCGGGTCGTAATGCACGCCGATGGTATCGCCTTGGCGGAAACCGGTGTCGATGCGCACGCCGGCGCCCGAGGGCAGGCGCAGGCCGCGGATGCGGCCGCTGCCGGGCATGAAGTTGCGTTGCGGGTCTTCGGCGTACAGCCGCACTTCGATGGCGTGGCCGCGGTGCCGGATGTCGTCCTGCGCCAACGGCAAGGGCAGGCCGGCGGCGATCTCGATCTGCCAGCGCACCAGATCCAGTCCGGTGACCATCTCGGTGACCGGATGTTCGACCTGCAGGCGCGAGTTGATTTCCATGAAGAAGAACTCGCCGTCGGGCGCGACGATGAACTCGACGGTGCCGGCGTTGCGGTAGTCCACGGCTTTCGCGGCCTGGATCGCGGCCGCGGCCATGCGCGCGCGGCGCGCCGGATCCAGGAACGGCGAGGGCGATTCCTCCAGCACCTTCTGGAAGCGGCGCTGGGCCGAGCACTCGCGTTCGCCCAGATGTACGGTATGGCCGTGGCCGTCGGCGAAGATCTGGAACTCGATGTGGCGCGGCGATTCGACATAGCGCTCCAGCAGCACGCGGTCCTTGCCGAACGCGCCCAGCGCCTCGCGCCGGCAGGAGGCCAGCGCCGCGTCGAAATCCGCCGGCGCGCGCACGATGCGCATGCCCTTGCCGCCGCCGCCGTGCGCGGCCTTGATCATCAGCGGATAGCCGACCGCATCGGCCTGCGCCTTCAGGTGCGCCGGATCCTGCGCTTCGCCGTTGTAGCCCGGCACCACCGGCACGCCGTGGCGTTGCATCAAGGCCTTGGCCCCGGCCTTGGAGCCCATGGCGCGCATGCTGGCCGCCTTCGGGCCGATGAATACGATGCCGGCGGCTTCCACCCGTTCGGCGAACTCGGCGTTCTCCGACAGAAAGCCGTAACCCGGATGGATGGCGTTCGCTCCGGTCTGCACGGCCGCGGCCAGCACCGCGTCCTGGTCGAGATAGCTGCGTGCGGCCTCGGCCGGACCGAGGCGGACGGCCTCGTCGGCCATCGCCACGTGCAGGGCGCCGGCGTCGGCGTCGGAATACACCGCCACGGTGCGGATGCCGAGCGCGCGGCAGCTGCGGATGACGCGGCAGGCAATCTCGCCGCGGTTGGCGATCAGGATCTTGTCGAACAGGCTCATCGGCCGGACACCCAGGCCGGGGCGCGTTTGTCCAGGAACGCGCCGAGTCCTTCCTGGCCTTCGGCCCCGACCCGCAGGCGGGCGATCAGCGCGGCGTTGTCGCGGTCCTGGTTTTCGCGTTGCAGTTCGGTCTGCGCCGGCGCGTAGCCGGCGATCAGGCGTTTGGCCTCGCGCACGGCCTGCGGCCCGGCTTTGCCCAGCCAATGCAGGCTGCGCTCGACGGTCGCGTCCAGCTCCGCGGCCGGCACGCATTCGTGCACCAGGCCGATTTCCCGCGCGCGCGTCGCCTCGAGGATTTCCGCGCTCAGGAAATAGCGGCGCGCCTGGCGTGCGCCGATGGCGGCGATGACATACGGCGAGATTACCGCCGGCACCAGACCCAGCTTCACTTCGCTCAGGGTGAATTTGGCCGAATCGACCGCGATGGCGATGTCGCAGCAGCTCAGCAGGCCGACGCCGCCGCCGTAGGCCGAGCCGTTGACCCGCGCCACGGTCGGCATCGGCAGCTCGTTGAGCCGGCGCAGGCAGCGCGCCAACGCCATGGCATCGGTGAAGTTGCCGTGCTCGTCGGCCTGGGCCATGGCCCGCATCCAGTTCAGGTCGGCGCCGGCCGAGAAGGTGGCGCCGGCGCCGGTCAGCACCAGCGCGCGCGCCGGATCGGCTTCCAGTTCGGCCAACGCACGGTCCAGATCGGCGATCAGGCCGGCGTCGAACGCGTTATGCGTTGCGGGACGGTTCAGGGTCAGGGTGGCGATGCCGCCATGGCGGTCGAGCAGGACGGAGTCGGACATGCGCAGGATCCGTTTGAAAAAGGAATGATAACGGATTGCCCGCGTGGCGGTTTTTTTCACGCCGGCTTGAGATGAATCAACCCTTTTTCGCCGGCTTGGCACTATAATGAGAACCGTTCCCATTTGGACCGATTCGGATGGATCTGACCCAGCTCGCGAAAGGATGCCCAGCCCGCGTCATCGGCGTCAGCAGGGCGTCGGAAGACGACGCCATCGCGCGCCGCCTGTTGGATTTGGGCTTCGTGCCCGGCGAGCAGGTGGTGTGCGTCGCCTTGGCGCCCTGGGGCGGCGACCCGCTGCTGGTGCAGGTCGGCTTCACCCGTTTCGCCCTGCGCCGCAGCGAAGCCGCGCGCGTGGCCGTGGAGCCGGTGGCATGAGGCCGCTCAGCATCGCCTTGGTCGGCAATCCGAACTCGGGCAAGACCGCTTTGTTCAACCGCCTTACCGGTAGCCGGCAGAAGGTCGCCAATTACGCCGGCGTCACCGTCGAGCGCAAGGAGGGCGAGTTCGTGCACGACGGCCGCACGGTCAAGGTGCTCGACCTGCCCGGTGCCTACAGCCTGAACGCCAGCAGCCCGGACGAAGCGATCACCCGCGACATCTGCCTGGGCACCAACGACCACGGCGTGCAGCCGGATCTGCTGGTGTGCGTGGTGGACGCCACCAACCTGCGCCTGCACCTGCGCTTCGTGCTGGAACTGCGCCGCCTGGGCCGGCCCATGGTGCTGGCCCTGAACCTGATGGACCTCGGCAAGCCGATGCTGGTGGCGCTGAACATGATGGACGCCGCCGCCAAGCGCGGCATCGACATCGATCTCGTCAAGCTGGAGGCGGCGCTGGGCGTACCGGTGGTGCCGACCGTGGCGGTGGCCGCCGACGGCGCCGACGCGCTCAAGCGCGCGCTGGTCGACGGCGGCCTGCCGTTGCCGCCGATCGAGTTCGGCGAAAGCGACCACCACCAGGGCGTGCGCCGCATCCTGGCCGCCGCGGTCAGCATGCCGCGCGCCACCGCCTTGCTGGACGAGCGTCTGGACCGCATGCTGTTGCATCCGGTGTTCGGCCTGCTGGCGCTGGCCGTCATCCTGTTCCTGATGTTCCAGGCCGTATATGCCTGGGCTGCGCCGTTCCAGGACGGCATTTCGGCGGCGGTGGCCTGGCTCTCGGGCCAGACCGGGGCGTGGCTGCCGGACGGCATCCTGCGCAGCCTGCTGCAGGACGGCATCTTCGCCGGCCTGGGCACGGTACTGGAGTTCCTGCCGCAGATCCTGATCCTGTTCGCGTTCATCCTGGCCTTGGAGGAAACCGGCTATCTGCCGCGTGCCGCGTTCCTGCTCGACCGCCTGATGTTCGCCTGCGGGCTGACCGGGCGCTCGTTCATTCCCCTGCTGTCCAGCTACGCCTGCGCGGTGCCGGGCATCATGGCCACGCGTTCGATCCAGGATCCGCGCGATCGCCTGGCCACCATCCTGGTGGCGCCGCTGACCACCTGTTCGGCGCGCCTGCCGGTATATGCGCTGCTGATCGGCGCCTTCATCCCGCAGCAGAAGGTGCTGGGCCTGTTCAACCTGCAGGGACTGGTGCTGTTCGCGCTGTACCTGACGGGCATCCTGGCGGTGTTCGCGGTGGCCTGGGTGCTGAAGCTGCTCAACCGGCAGAAGTCCGACCACGCGCTGCTGCTGGAACTGCCGTCCTATCGCCTGCCGAACCCGCGCGACCTGGCCATCGGCCTGTGGGACCGCGCCCGCATCTTCCTGCGCCGGGTCGGCGGCATCATCCTGACCCTGACCGTGCTGCTGTGGTTCCTGTCGACCTTCCCGGCGCCGCCGGAAGGCGCGGTCGGGCCGGCCATCGATTACAGCTTCGCCGGCCGCCTCGGCCATCTGCTGGCGCCGGTGTTCGCGCCGATCGGCTTCAACTGGCAGATCGTGCTGGCGCTGATCCCGGGCATGGCCGCGCGCGAGGTGGCGGTGTCGGGCTTGGCCACGGTGTACGCGCTGTCCGACGACGAAGCCGGCATCGGGCAGCTGGGTACGCTGATCGCGGCCGACTGGAGCCTGGCCACCGCATTGTCGGTGCTGACCTGGTACGTGTTCGCGCCCCAGTGCATTTCCACCATCGCCACCATCAAGCGCGAGACCGGCTCCTGGAAGGTCACCG
>CAZRXZ010000143.1:0-4136 GCA_964604095.1 uncultured Arenimonas sp.
TTGAGCGATTCCAGCGCGCAGATCGCCGCCAACAGCTCCATGCGGTTGTTGGTGGTCAGCGCCTCGCCGCCGGACAGTTCCTTTTCAGTCTTTCCGTAGCGCAGCAACGCGCCCCAGCCGCCGGGTCCGGGATTGCCGGAACAGGCGCCGTCGGTGTGGATTTCGATATGCGGTGCGGCCGCATCGCCGTGCTTGCTCATCTCGGTGTCGATTCCCTGGCCAAAGCCACCGCCGCGGCGGTTTTGCGTATCGGCGTCAGAGCGGCTCTGCGCTTCCGTGCCAGCAGGAAGTTTACCGGACGCAAGGCCGGCGGTCGATAGTGCGCGCCGATCGATTCCTGCCGCAACACATCGAAGCCTGCCCGCTGCAGTTGCGCGCGGCGCGCTTCGGTCGTGGCCAAGGCCAAGCCCGGCCAACGGCCGGGCCAGCGCGGCGCCAAGGGATTGAGCGCCAGCAAGGCCAGATGGCCCTCGCCCACCAGCAGACGCTCGAACTCGGCAAGCAGCGCATCGGCATCCCGCGAGGTTTCCAGCACGAACGCGGCGAACACCAGCGCCAGACAGTCGTTGACCAACGGCAGGCGCGCGTCGTCGGCCACCAGATCGCCGAACAGGCGGCCGCGCGCGCGCTGCAATTGCAGCACCGGCGTGCACTGCAGCGCCGGCAGGCGCAGGCCTTGGGTGCAGGGCAGCAAGGCCAAGGCCTTGTGGCCGACCAGCGGCCGCAGCCACGGCTCGACGCGCGCCATCGCGTCCAGTGCCAGCGCTTGGCCGGCCGCGGTCTCGAACCAGTCGTTTTCGCCCCTCATCCGCCGCTACCGTTTAAACTGGCTTCATTGTGCGCCAATCGGCGCGTTTGGTCACCACCGATGGACGCCTTGACCGCACTGCCCGCCTTCGACGACAACTACATCTGGTGCTACCGCGGCGACGACGGCGATGCCGTGGTGGTCGATCCGGGCGATGCCGGCCCGGTGCTGCGCGCGATGGCCGACGGCCTGCGCGTGGCCGCGGTGCTGATCACCCACCACCACGCCGACCACATCGGCGGCCTACCCGCCCTGCGCGCCGCCTGCGCCGCGCCGTTCTACGGCCCGCGCGACGAGCGCATCGCCGGCCTCGACCATCCCGTGGGCGAAGGCGACCGCATCGTGCTGGCCGGCTTCCGGCCGTTCGCGGTCTGGGCCGTGCCGGGACACACGCGCAGCCACATCGCCTATTGCGACGGACGCGTGCTGTTCTGCGGCGACACGCTGTTCAGCCTGGGCTGCGGACGCCTGTTCGAAGGCACGCCGGCGCAGATGCTGGCCGCGCTCGACCGCTTCGCCGCCTTGCCGGACGACACCTGGGTCTGCTGCACGCACGAATACACCTTGGCCAACGGCCGTTTCGCGGAAGCCGCGGAGCCGGACAATCCCGCACGCGACGCCCTGCTGGCCGACATCCGCACCCGGCGCACGGCCGGCAGGCCCAGCCTGCCCTCGCGCATCGGCATCGAGAAGGCCTGCAATCCGTTCCTGCGCATCGACCGCCCCGGCGCGCTGGCCGGCCTGGCGGCACAACCCGGCGGCCTGCCCGACGACCGCCTGACGCGTTTCACCGCCCTGCGCGCCTGGAAGGATCGCTTCTGATGCGCGCCGCGCTGGCGCTGGGTTTGGCGCTGTGGCTGTCGCCGGCGCTGGCGGAAGACGCCGAGCCCGCGAAAAACGGCCTGCGCACCGGCCAAGAGGTGTTCGACCGCATCGCGCATTCGCTGGCGCCGGAATCCTGTACGCCGGCGGCCGCGGAAAGCCAATGGATGCGCAAGTACATCCACGATCCGGTCCGTTTCCGCGCGCAGCTGGTCGATTTGCTGCCGGTGCTCGACCACGTCAGCTACCAGGCCCGCAGGCGCGGCCTGCCCATGGAGTTCGCACTGATTCCGTTCGTGGAAAGCCGCTTCCAGCCCAGGGCCGTCGCCAAAGGCGGGCCGACCGGACTATGGCAGCTGATGCCGGCCACCGCGCGCCATTTCGGCCTGCGCATCGGCGGCAAGAACGATCAACGCTTTTCCGTGACCGACTCCACCGACGCGGCGCTGGCCTATCTGGAACGCCTGCAGGGCCTGTTCGGGCACTGGCCGACCAGCATCATGGCCTACAACGCCGGCGACAGCCGCTTGCGCTTGAGCCTGAAGCGGCAAGGGCTCGAGCGCGCCGACGCCGAGCGACGCCTGCCGGCCGGACTGGCGCCGCACACCTACGCCTATGTGCGCAAGATCCAGGCCTTGTCGTGCTTCTTCATCGAGCCCGCCGGCTTCGGCGTGGCCTTGCCGGTCGATGCCGAGTTCACGCCTTTGCCGGGCGATACCGCCCCTCTGGAGCCTGCGCCTGCGCCGGAGCCGCCATCGTCGCCTGAACCGGAAGCCACGGCGGACGAAGGCCAGTGAAAAAACGCCCGGCATGGCCGGGCGTTTTCGCCGAGAGCGCCGCCGGAATCAGAGCCGGTCTTCGGCGATCTTGATCTGGAAATCCTGGCGCAGGCGCTTGACGTATTCCAGCGCCTGCTGGTCGCCGCGCAACTGGCCGAGATTGCGCGCGGCGGCGGCCTTCATGGCCGGGTCGAGCTGGGCCGGATCGGGGCGGTTGACCGCCACCAGCTGCATCAGCAGATAGCCGCCGGTCGGGGTCAGCACGATGCCGCCGCCGCCCGGCTTGCCGCCGGCCGGAGGCGCCAGACGGAACGCTTCCTTGACCACCGGCGCCAGTTGCGGCATCGGCGCCTGACGGCCGACGCCGCGCGCCGGCACCACCGGGCGCGACAGCGAGGCGGCGATGGCGGCGAGGGTCTCGCCCTTGTTCAGACGCGCCAGCAAGGCCTTGGCCTCGGCTTCGGCGGCTTTCATGGCGCGGTCGCGCACGAAGGCCTGACGCACGGCGTCCTTGACCTGGGCCAGCGGCAGCACCGCTTCCGGGCGGTGTTCGACCACACGCAGCAGCACCACCTGATTCGGGCCGATCTCCACCAGGTCACTGACGCGGCGTTCGGTCAGCACTTCCTCGGCGAACGCGGCCTTGCGGACCGGCTCGAGCGCGGCGATGCCTTCACCGGCGCTGCGGCTGAACGGCTGGCTACGCAGCACCGGCCGGCCGACGGCCTTGGCGGCCGGCTCCAGCGACGTGGCGTTCTCGCTCACGGCGTTGACCATCTTGCCGGCCAGGTCGTTGAACGCGCGTTCGCGCTCGGACTCCAGATACGCGGCTTCGATCTCCGCCCGCACTTCCTCGAACGGCTTGACCGTACCGGCGATCAGCTCGCGGTAGAACAGCACATGCCAGCCGTCCGGCAGACGCACCGGCTCGGATACCTGGCCGGGCTTGAGCGCGAAGAAGGCTTTGTCGAAGGCGTCGCCGTACAGGCCCTTTTCGATCGGGCCCAGGTCGCCGCCGGTGGCGCTGGTGGCGATGTCGTCCGAGCCCTGGGCGAGCTCCGCGAAGCGGCTCGGCGCGGCCTGCGCCTGCTTGGCGAGCGCCTGCGCCTTGGCTTTGGCGGCGGCCTCGGCCGCGGCGGACGCACCCTGCGGCACGGCGACCAGGATATGCGAGCCGACGCGCTGTTCCGGCGTGCCGAACTGCGCCTTGCGCTCTTCGTAACGCTGGCGCAGCACGCCTTCGTCGACCGCGGCATCGGCGCCGGCCGCCGAACCGTCGAGCTCGACGTATTCGATGGTGGCGGTCTCCTGGGTGCGGTAATCGGATTTATGGCTGTTGTACCACGCGCTCAATTCGGCGTCGGTCGCGTTCGGATCCAGCGCCGGTAGCGGGATTTCGACGTAATCGAGGTCGCGCTTCTCTTCCTGCAGGGCGATCATCGCCCCGGCTTCGGATTCGCTGGCCAGGCCGCCGGCGATGTATTCGGAGACCACGAAACGGGTCAGCAGGTCGCGGCGCACGATCGCCTCGAAGCCGGCCGTGGTGTAGCCCTGCTGCTGCAGCGCCAACTGGTAGCGGGCGGCGTCGAACTTGCCGTCGACCTGGAACGCATCGATCGACAGGATCGCTTCGCGCACCATCGCGTCGGACACGCGCACGCCGGCGCGTTCCGCGCCGAGCTGCATCACCGCCTCGTCGACCAGCTGGTCGAGGATGCGGCGCTTGT
>CAZRXZ010000144.1:0-4120 GCA_964604095.1 uncultured Arenimonas sp.
TTCGTGCACGGCACCTACGAGGACAACAAGGCCGCCATCGGCCAGGCCCTGCTCGACCGCGGCTATTTCGACCAGCGCAACACCGAACACGCGGTGCGCGTGACGCGCGCCGCGGGTGCCGCCGACATCGACCTGGCCTGGGACAGCGGCCCGCGCTACCGCTACGGCGCGGTGCGTTTCGAGGGCCACGGCTTCGAGCCCGGCCTGCTCGACAAGCTGGTCGACTTCGAGCGCGGCAAGCCGTATTCGCAGCCGCAGATCAACCGCCTGCAGGAATCGCTCGGCAAGCTGGATTACTTCAGTTCGATCCAGATCGTGCCGGAGCTGGAGGCCAAGCAGGACGGCGAAGTGCCGATCCTGGTCAACCTGACCCGCGCCCAGCGCACCAGCCAGCACGCCAGCGCGCGCTTCGGCACCAAGACCGGCTTCGGCGTGGAATACGGCGTCGAGCGGCGCTGGATCAACCGGCGCGGCCACAAGCTGGACGCCTCGGCGGCCTGGGCGCAGAACGAGCAGAGCTTCACCACCCTGTACCGCATCCCGGCCTTCCAATGGCTGGACGGCTGGTACGGCATCGGCCTGGTCGCGCGCAACGAGGAATACACCGGCTCCAGCAGCCGCTATCTCGAGGCGGTGTTCAGCCGCAGCGGCCAGATCCGCAAGTGGGAACTGCTGGCCAGCGTCAACGTGCGCCGCGAGCGCTTCGACGAATTCATCCCCGACATCGACCAGAACGTGCCGTTCGACCTGTACACCTCGGTGCTGTATCCGGAGTTCAACGCGGTCTGGCGCGACAGCGACGACGCCAACTACCCGCGCGACGGCCGCGCCTGGCACTACCAGCTGCGCACCGGCTACGAATTCAGCGAATCCAAGGCGCCGTTCGTGCAGGCCGGGGTCAAGCACAAGCGCGTGCTCGGCCTGGACAACGGCAACCGCCTGCTGCTGCGCGCCGAGCTGGGCGCGATCTGGACGCCGGACTACGCGCTGTTCCCGCCCTCGTTGCGCTATTACGCCGGCGGCGACCAGAGCGTGCGCGGCTACGGCTACAAGGAAATCGGGCAGTACATCGGCAACTACAATTTCGGCGGCCGCTACCTGACCGTGGCCAGCGCCGAGTACGAGCACCGGCTCAACGCCGAATGGGCCGTGGCCGGCTTCATCGACGTCGGCGACGCCTTCGACCGCAAGCCCAGCCCGCATCTCGGCGTCGGCGCCGGCGCACGCTGGCGTTCGCCGATCGGGCCGGTGCGCTTCGATCTGGCCTACGGCTTCGACGGGCCCAAGCCCGGCATCGGCATCCACTTCGCCATCGGGCCCGACCTGTGAACGCGCGCCGCCTGCTGCGTTGGCTGTGGTTCCCGGCGCTGGCGCTGCTGGCCGCCTTCGTGCTGCTGCAATGGCTGCTGCGCACCGAATCCGGCCGCGATTTCGCGCTGGCGCGGCTGCAGGGCCAGATGCCGGCCGGCGCCAGCCTGGACTGGCAGCGCGTCGACGGCCGCATCATCGACGGTCTGCGCTTCGAGCGCATCCGCTACCGCGACGCCACACAGCGTTTCGAGGCCGGCACCCTGGAGATCCGGGCCGCGCTCAGCCCGCTGCTGGTGCGCAACCTCAACATCGACCTGCTGCGCGCCCGGCGCGTGCGCGTGCATCTGGCCAAGGACGATACGCCGTTCGAATTCCCGCGCTGGCCGGACAGCCTGCCGGCGCTCGATTTGCCGCTGGGCGTGCGGGTCGACAGCCTGGAGGTCTCCGACCTGCAGCTGTTCGAACAGGAGACGCCGCTGTACGCCCTGACGTCGGTCAGCGGCGGCATCGACCTGCAGCCCGGACATCTGCGCATTCCCGGCCTGCAGGCGGTGTCCGAGCACGGCCTGATCGAGCTGCAGGGCCATTACCGGCCGAACCGGAAGTACGACACCGCGCTGTCCGGGCGCGTGCAGCTGGATACCGGCGGTACGCCGCAATCGCTGCGCCTGCGCGCCGACGGCAATGCCGCGCGCTTCCGCCTGGCGCTGGACGGCGCCATGCCCGAGCCGGTGCGCCTGGAGTGGCAGCTGACCGAGCGCGACGGCAAACCGTTCTGGTTCCTGAGCGCCAGCACCGAGGCTTTCGAGCCGAAACGCCTGGGCTTCGTCGACGACAGCGTGTACCGCGCGCAGCTGGCGGCGTCCGGCGGCAGCACGCAGGCGCAGGTCGTCGGCGAGCTCAGCCGCGACGGCCGGACCTTGGTGATCGAACCTTCGCGCATCGCGCGCGAAAAAGGGCGCATCGTGCTGGAAGAGCTGCAGCTGCTGTTCGACGGCGGCCGCTTCCGCGCCACCGGCAGTTTCGCCGACGGCGGCGATTTCGCCAGCGACGGCGTGCGTCTGCAGGTACGCGATTATCCGTTGCCGCTGGCCGACGGCGCGGCCGGCGGCGCGCCGGTCACGCTCAGCGGCGAGGCCCTGTGGTCCGGCAGCCTGGCGCAGTGGCGCGTGCGCGGCGACGCGCGCCTGGTGCGCGCGGCCGAGACCGCCGCGCTGCGTTTCGAGGGCACGGGCGGCAAGACCGCCGCCGAATTGCCGGTGCTGACCGTGCAGACCGCGCAGGGCGGCCTGGACGGGCGGCTGAAGGCGGTCTGGTCGCCGCGGCTGGAATTCGCCTTCGACGGCGCGCTGCGCCGCTTCGATCCGGGCTATTTCCATGCCGGATTCCCCGGCGCGGTGGATGCCGACATCCAGGCCTCGGCCATCGGCGAAACCGGCAAGGACTGGCGCGGCGCGCTGCGCATCGAGCGGCTCGGCGGCAATCTGCGCGGCCGGGCGCTGTCCGGCAAGGCCGATCTGCGTTTCGCCGGCCTGCGCGTGGACGGCGAGGCCGACCTCGGCATCGGCGCCTCGCGCCTGCGACTGAAGGGCGAGGGCGGCGAACGCATCCGGGTCGATGCCGCGCTGCAGCCGCTGGTGCTCGACGACCTGCATCCGGATTGGCGCGGCCGCATCGACGGCACGGCGCATCTGGAGGGCGATCCGCGCCTGCCGGATTACCGCTTTGACCTGCGCGGCAACGGGCTGTCGGCGTTCGGATACCGCATCGGGGCATTGCGCCTGCAAGGCGATACCGTCAGCGGCGCGCTGACCGTGCTGGAAGCCGACGACGTGGGCTTCGGCGACCAAGCGCTACAGACGGTGCGTGCCGAGATGCGCGGGCGCCCGAGCGATGCCGGACTGCGTCTGTCGGCCCGCGCCGGCAGCTACGCGCTGGATGCCGACGGCCGCCTGCAGTGGTCGGCGGCCGAGCCGCGCGTGGCCTTGCAAGGCCTGCGTCTGGACGGCGACACGCTCGGTCAGTGGCAATTGCAGGCGCCTACGCAACTGCGCTTTCCGGCCGCCGGCTGGGCGTTCACGCCGTTCTGCCTGGCCGGCGCGCGCGGCGACGCGCGCCTGTGCGCGCAGGACATGGGCGCCCGCATCGCGCTGGACGGCCGCGACTTCCCGCTGGCGCTGCTGGAGCCCTGGCTCAACAATGCCGGACGCGAGTTCACCTACCGCGGCATGGCGTCCCTGACCGGCGAGTTGCCGAAGGATTTCTCGCTGGCCGGCGGCGGTTTCGCCGAGCTGCGCGTGCCGAGCCTCGGCATCGGCGTCAAGTCCGGCAACGGCGCCGATGTCGCGCGCGTCGACGACCTGCGATTGGACGCCGAATGGCTCGGCCGCCGCTTCAACGGCCGGCTCAGCGCGCGCCTGCCGCAGGACGGCTTCATCGACGGCGAATTGGCCACCGGCTTCGACGCGGCGTCGCCCTTGTCGGGCAAGTTGCGCCTGCAGGTCAATCGCCTGGATTGGCTGGAGCTGTTCTCGCTCGATCTGGCGCAGCCGACCGGCCGCATCGCCGGCGAGGTCACTGTGGCCGGCACGCGTGCCGAACCGGCGATCAACGGCGCGTACCGCCTGCAGGATTTCAGCGTGCAGATTCCCGCGCTGGGCCTGAAGCTGAGCGACGGCCAGATCACCGCCACCAGCCGCGACAACCTGGCCATGCTGGTGAAGGGCTCGATCCGCTCCGGCGAGGGCCGGATGACGGTGACCGGCGTCTGGGATCCGGCCGACCAGTTGCCGCAGCCGATCGACCTGCG
>CAZRXZ010000145.1:0-4110 GCA_964604095.1 uncultured Arenimonas sp.
GGCCAGGCCGGCAAGCCGGAGCATGTGCTGCTGCCCGGCGACATCCCGGTCATCCGCTGCAACCGCGGCGGCCAGGTCACCTACCACGGGCCGGGCCAGATCGTGGCGTATCCGCTGGTCGATATCCGCCGTCTGGGCATCGGCGTGCGCGAACTGGTGCAGCGCATCGAACAGGCGCTGATCGACACCCTGGCGCACTGGGGCGTGACGGCCGTCCGCCGCGAGGGCGCGCCCGGCGTGTACGTCGGCGAGGCCAAGATCGCGGCCTTGGGCCTGCGCGTGAAGCGCGGCTGCAGCCTGCACGGCCTGGCCTTCAACATCGACATGGACCTGAGCCCGTTCCATGGCATCAATCCCTGCGGCTTCACCGGGCTGGCGGTGACGCAGATGCTAGAATTGACCGGCCCGGTAGCCTTGGCCGAGGTCGAGGCCGAGCTGGTCCGCCAGCTGTCCGCCCAGCTGGGCCTCAACCCGATTCCGGCCGGCGGCCTGCCGCCGGCACTTTCCCCCGAATCCGCGAGTTCCTGATGTCGAACGAGAAAACCATCGCCGCGCAAACCGTGACTTCGCTGGAGACCGGCGCCAAGCAATTGGGCGAGAGCAAGATCGCGCGCAGTCCGGTGCAGTTCGCCGAGGCGCCGGTGCTGCGCAAGCCGAGCTGGATCCGGGTGCGCATCCCGGCCGGCAACGCGGTCGCCAAACTCAAGGCGCAGCTGCGCGAGAACCGCCTGGTCACCGTGTGCGAGGAAGCCAGCTGCCCGAACATCCACGAGTGCTTCAGCCACGGCACCGCCACCTTCATGATCCTGGGCGAGGTCTGCACCCGCCGCTGCAGCTTCTGCGACGTGGCGCACGGCCGGCCGAAGCCGCCGGACGCGGCCGAACCGCTGAACCTGGCCACCACCATCGCCGACATGAAGCTGCGCTACGTGGTGATCACCTCGGTCGACCGCGACGACCTGCGCGACGGCGGCGCCGAGCACTTCACCCGCTGCATCGACGAGATCCGCCGCTTCAGCCCCGGCATCAAGATCGAGATCCTGACCCCCGACTTCCGCGGCAAGGGCCGCATGGAACGCGCGCTGGAGCTGCTCAACCAGTCGCCGCCGGACGTGTTCAACCACAACCTGGAAACCGTGCCGGACCTGTACCCGAACGTGCGCCCCGGCGCCGATTACGCCTGGTCGCTGCGCCTGCTGAAGGAATTCAAGGCCGCCAATCCGGCGGTGCCGACCAAATCCGGCATCATGCTCGGCCTGGGCGAGACCATGGAACAGGTGCAGCAGACCCTGCGCGACCTGCGCGCGCACGACGTCGACATGATCACCGTCGGCCAGTACCTGCAGCCGACCCCGCACCACCACCCGGTGATGCGCTACTGGACTCCCGAGGAGTTCGCCGACATCGAAGCCTTCGGGAACCAATTGGGCTTCACCCATGTCGCATCCGGACCGATGGTGCGTTCCAGCTACCACGCCGACCGGATGGCGATCGAGGCCGGGTTCGTGCAGACCTGACCTATGGCCCATGCCGGTCCGGCGCGGAGCGCGCATAATGCAAGCAATCTTCCGAGGCGACACATGAAAAAACGTTACGTTCTGGGCCTGACCGCACTGCTGCCGCTGGCCATCGCCTTCGCCGCCAACCAGGGCCGCAACACCACCCCGGCCGCCGAGCTGGTGCCGACCGAGGCGCAGGCGCTGACCGCCAACCTGGTGTACCAGCTGCTGTCCGGCAGCAATTACGCCTACAAGACCCTGCCGCTGGACGACGCCCTGTCGGCCGACATCCTGGACCACTACCTGGAATCGCTGGACGGCAACAAGCTGTTCTTCACCGCCGCCGACATCGCCCGCTTCGAGACCTACCGCACGCGCATGGACGACGCCATCCGCGACCGCGAGCTGGAGCCGGCCTTCGACATCTTCAAGACCTACCTGGCCCGGGTCGACCAGCGCGTGGCGCATGCGCGCGGCCTGCTCAAGCAGGATTTCGACTTCAGCGCCCAGGAAAGCTACCGTTACGACCGCGAGGACGCGGCCTGGGCCAAGGACGCCGCCGAGCTCGACGCGCTCTGGCGCCAGTCGGTGAAGAACGACGTACTGCGCCTGAAATTGGCCGGCCGGCCGATGGCCGAGATCCGCGCCACGCTCGACAAGCGCTACGCGCAGCTGTCCGAACGCCTGCACCAGCTGCGCGGCGACGACGTGTTCGAGAACTTCATGAACGCCTACGGCAGCGCCATCGACCCGCACACCTCGTACATGAGCCCGCGCAGCGCCGACAACTTCAACATGACCATGAAGCTCTCGCTCGAGGGCGTCGGCGCGGTGCTGCAGGCGCAGGACGAATACGTGGTGTTCCGCACCATCATGCCCGGCAGCCCGGCCGAGAAATCCGGCCAGATCAAGACCGGCGACCGCGTCCTGGCCGTCGGCCAGGGCGAAAGCGGCCCGATGGTCGACGTGGTCGGCTGGCGCATCGACGACGTGGTGGCCAAGATCCGCGGCGCCAAGGGCACCGTGGTCCGCCTGGACGTGCAGGCCGCCGACGAGGGCCCGGACGGCGCGCGCAAGATCGTGCGCATCGTGCGCGACAAGGTCAAGCTCGAGGAGCAGGCCGCCAGCCGCCGCATCATCGAGACCGGCGGCAAGCGCATCGGCGTGATCGAGCTGCCGACCTTCTACCTCGATTTCGAAGCCGCCCGCCGCGGCGATCCGGACGTGCGTTCGGCCACCAGCGACGTGCGCAAGCTGCTGACCGAGCTGAAGGCCGAGAACGTCGACGGCGTGGTGGTCGACCTGCGCGACAACGGCGGCGGTTCGCTGATCGAGGCGGTCGAGCTGACCGGCCTGTTCATCGAGCGCGGCCCGGTGCTGCAGGTGCGCAGCGCCAACGGCGAAGTCGAAGTCGAGTCCGACGAGGACCCGGCGGTGGCCTGGACCGGCCCGCTGGCGGTGCTGGTCAACCGCTCTTCGGCTTCGGCCTCGGAGATCTTCGCCGCCGCCATCCAGGATTACGGCCGCGGCCTGATCATCGGCGAGCCGACCTTCGGCAAGGGCACGGTGCAGACCCTGGTCGACCTCGACCGTTTCCCGCGCCGCCGCGACATCCAGTTCGGCCAGCTGAAGATGACCGTGGCGCAGTTCTTCCGCATCGACGGCGGCACCACCCAGAACGCCGCGGTCACCCCCGACGTGCCGTTCCCGGTCAGCGTCGACGCCTCCGAATACGGCGAAAGCACCTTCGACAACGCCCTGCCGTACACCCGCATCGGCGCGGCCGATTACACGCGTCTGGGCAGCTTCAAGGCCATCCTGCCGCAGCTGGTGGAACGCCACGGCACGCGCGTGGCGGGCAACCGCGAGTTCGCCTGGTGGATGCAGGACGTGGCGCTGTTCAAGGCCGAGCGCGAGAAGAAGAGCGTGTCGCTGAACGAGGCCGAGCGCATCCGCGAACGCGACGAGCGCAAGGCCCGCCGCGAAGCGCGCGAGACCGAACGCAAGGCCTTGGGCCTGAAGTCGGTGGCGCTCGACGACCGCGACGACGGCCTGCAGGCCGACGAGCGCCGGATCAGCGAGCAGGTCGCGCAGGAGAAGGCGGCCAAGGAGCTGCCGGATCCGCTGCGCGACGAGTCGGCCGCGATCCTGGCCGACGCCATCGAACTGCTGGATGCCGACAAGCCGTTGCTGACCAAAGTGTTCCCGAAATCGGCCTCGGCCCGCCAGTGGACCGAATGACAGGATGCGGATAACGCCGCCGGCCGCGGCGGCGTAGGATGGCGGCATGGACACATCGCCCGATCCCCGGTTGGAAAAAGCGCGCGGCTTGCTGGAGTCGGGCGCTTTTTCTTTGCCCGCGCTCGCCGCCGAAGTCGGCCTGAGCCCGGCCTATCTGCAGAAGCGCTTCAAGCAGACCTACGGCCTGAGCCCGGCCGAATACGCCGGCCAGCGCCGGCTGATGCGCCTGAAGCGGCGCCTGCGCGAAGCCGGCGACGTCACCCAGGCCTGGGTCGACAGCGGCTTCGGTTCCTGTTCGCGCGTGTACGAGAACGGCGCGGCCAAGCTCGGCATGCTGCCGGCGCAGTACCGCAAAGGCGGCCGCGGCCTG
>CAZRXZ010000146.1:0-4099 GCA_964604095.1 uncultured Arenimonas sp.
AGGCATCGCGCGATTCGAAATGCCAATAAAAGCTGCCCTTGGTCACGCCCAAGCGCCGGGCCAGCATTTCGATGGCGATGCCCTGCAGTCCGGCTTCGGACAGGGCGTCGAGCGCCGCTAGCTGCCAGTCTCCGGCCGACAAACGGTTTTTTTCCTGCGCGGCCTGCGTTTTCAGTGACATGAAAGGGTCCGTGAAGATTCCATACGGGTGCGTATTGACAAACCGACCCCCGCTTGTCGATACTTTAGCGTATGGTGCCGGTACCCGCAAGCCGCCCCGCACCGAACCCGAATCGTCCCGGAGAATGCATTATGAGCGTCATCGCCCCTTGGCTGGCCATCCTGCTGATTGCCGCCTTCGTCAGCTACCACCGTTATTCCCTCGCCGTGTTCGCGGCGCTGGCCGGCTCCGCCCTGGTGGCCTGCGGCCTGCTCGGCGCCAATCCGGGCTCGGTGACGGTGGCCGCCGCCGTGCTGGCCTTGGTGGCGCTGCCGCTGCTAATCACCCCGATCCGCCGTAACCTGATCACCTCGCCGCTCCTGAGCTTCTACACCAAGATCCTGCCGCCGCTGTCGGCCACCGAGCGCACCGCGCTGGAGGCCGGCACCGTGGGTTTCGAAGGCCAACTGTTCTCCGGCAAACCGGACTGGAACCAGCTGTTGAGCCAGCCCAAGCCGACCCTGACCGCCGAGGAGCAGGCCTTCCTGGACGGTCCGGTCGAAGAACTGTGCGCGATGGTGAACGACTGGGAAATCACCCACGTGCACGCCGACCTGCAGCCCGAGCTGTGGGACTTCATCAAGAAGAACAAATTCTTCGGCCTGATCATTCCGAAGGAATACGGCGGCCTGGGCTTCTCGGCGCTGGCCAACCACAAGGTCATCCAGAAGCTGGCCTCGGTGTCCTCGGTGGTGTCGTCCACGGTCGGCGTGCCGAACTCGCTGGGCCCGGGCGAACTGCTGATGCATTACGGCACCAAGGAGCAGAAGGACTACTACCTGCCGCGCCTGGCCGATGGCCGTGAAGTGCCCTGCTTCGGCCTGACCGGCCCGTGGGCCGGCTCCGACGCCACCTCGATCCCCGACTACGGCGTGGTCTGCAAGGGCCAGTGGAACGGCGCCAACGTGCTGGGCGTCAAGCTCACCTTCGACAAGCGCTACATCACCCTGGCGCCGGTGGCCAGCCTGATCGGCCTGGCGTTCCGCATGTACGACCCGGACAAGCTGCTCGGCGACCAAACCGACATCGGCATCACCCTGGCCCTGTTGCCGCGCGACACCGCCGGCGTGGAAGTGGGCCGCCGCGCGATGCCGCTGAACACCCCGTTCCAGAACGGCCCGGTGCGCGGCAAAGAGGTCTTCATTCCGCTGTCGCAGCTGATCGGCGGCGAAGAAATGGCCGGCAAGGGCTGGCAGATGCTGGTCGAATGCCTGTCGATCGGCCGCTCGATCACCCTGCCCTCCACCGCCTCCGGCGGCAGCAAGATGGGCGCGGTGGTCACCGGCGCCTACGCCCGCATCCGCAAGCAGTTCGGCCTGTCGGTCGGCCGCTTCGAAGGCGTCGAAGAGGCGCTGAGCCGCATCGCCGGCAACGCCTACGCCATCAGCGCGCTGTCGGAAGCCGCGGCCGCGGCGGTGTGGCGCGGCGAATTGCCGGCGGTGCCTTCCACCATCGCCAAGTACCACTGCACCGAGATGTCGCGCCAGCTGGTCAGCGACGCCATGGACGTGCACGGCGGCAAGGGCATCATCCTCGGCCCGCAGAACTACCTGGGCCGCGCCTGGCAGGCCACGCCGATCTCGATCACGGTCGAGGGCGCCAACATCATGACCCGCTCGCTGATGATCTTCGGCCAAGGCGCGATCCTGTGCCACCCGTTCGTGCTGAAGGAAATGAAGGCGGCCACCAACCCCGACCGCGCCCAGGGCCTGCGCGACTTCGACCAGCTGCTGTTCGGGCACATCGGCGCCGCCATTTCCAACGCGGTGCGCAGCCTGTGGCTCGGCATGACCAACGCCGCCTTCGGCGCCGCCCCGGGCGACGCCCACACCAAGCGCTTCTACCGCAAGCTCAACCGCTACTCGGCGGCGCTGGCGCTGTGCGCCGACGTGTCGATGCTGACCCTGGGCGGCAAGCTGAAGTTCAAGGAGAAGCTGTCCGGCCGCCTGGGCGACGTGCTCAGCCAGCTGTACATCATCTGCGCCATCCTCAAGCGTTACGAAGACCAGGGCCGTCCGGTCGCCGACCAGCCGCTGGTGGCGTATTCGGTGATCGATGCCGTGCACAAGATGGAGTCGGCGCTGTCGACCGCGCTGCGCAACTTCCCGATCCGTCCGGTCGGCTGGGCCCTGTGGCTGCTGGTGTTCCCGTTCGGCCGCCGCGCCACCGCGCCGTCCGACCGCCTGGGCCGCCGCGTCGCCGCCTTGCTGATGAGCCCGAACGAAGCCCGCGACCGCCTGGCCGACGGCGTGTTCACCACGCCCTGCGCCAACAATCCGGCCGGCCGCATCAACAGCTACCTCACCAAAGTCGTGTTGGCCGAGCCGGTGGAGCGCAAGTTCCAGAAGGCCATGAAGGACAGCCACCTGAGCACGCTCGATTTCGAAGCCCAGCTCGACGAAGGCATGCGCCGCGGCGTGATCAACGCCGAGGAACGCCGCCA
This sequence comes from uncultured Arenimonas sp., assembly GCA_964604095.1. Lineage (GTDB taxonomy): Bacteria > Pseudomonadota > Gammaproteobacteria > Xanthomonadales > Xanthomonadaceae > Arenimonas. The sequence continues at coordinate 2,664 of CAZRXZ010000146.1, forward strand.
GCTGGAAGAACTGCGCACGATGACCATCGACACCATCCGCGTCGACGACTTCGAGCATTCGGAACTGGTGGCCGCTTCCAGCCTGAAAGGCGCCGGTGCCGCCAGCCGCGCGGCCTGATGGCAAATGGCCGGGGCGGGCGCAGGCCCGCCCCGACAGCAATCAACGGGGTGAATGATGTCTGACGGCAACCGCTTGCTTGCGCTGTACCGGAAGATCACGCGCTGGCCGCTCGGCCACTGGCTGTTCTCGCGCGCGGTGTGCTTCAAGGCGCCGTATTTCGGCAGCATCGCGCCGCGCATCGTCCGGCTCGAGCACGGCCGCTGCGAAGCGGTCATCCGCGACCGGCGCGCGGTGCACAACCACATCGGCAGCGTGCACGCCATCGCCCTGTGCAACCTGGCGGAACTCGCCGCCGGCGTGATGACCGACGCCAGCCTGCCGGCCGGCATGCGCTGGATCCCGAAAGGCATGACGGTGTCGTACCTGAAACGCGCCAAGGGCCGAATGCACGCCGTCGCCACGCCGGCGATTGCGGTCGTGGCGGCCGAATCCGGCTACGAATTGCCGGTCAACGTCGATGTGCTCGATCCGGCCGGCGACAAGGTGTTCCACGCCGAAATCCGGATGTGGCTGTCGCCGAAACGCTGAGGCCGGATCAGCCGCCCGCGGCCGGACGCTCGTCCGGCAATTTGCCCTGTTCGCGCACCAGACGCCAGGCCCCGAAGGCCATGCCGGCGGTGACCGCCATGCCGGTCAGGAACACCGCGCCCGAACCCAGCACCGACAGCGCCTTGTGCAGCCAGACGAAGGTCAGGTCGCCGCCGCGGTAGATCACCGTGTCGATGGCGGCGCCGGCCTTGTAACGCCATTCGCGCGGGACCCGGGTGTACACGGTTTCGCGCGCCGGCTTGGCCAGCGAGAACTCGCTGGCGCGGGTCACCACCTGCACCGCCGCCACCAGCAAGGGGAACGGCGAGGCGGCCAGCGCGGCGAAGCCGATCAGGATCGCGAAGGCGGGAATGAGCAATGCCGGGCCGATGCCGTGACGGGTCAGCAGCCAGCGGGTCAGCAACAGCTGCACCAGCAGGGTCAGGCCGTTCACCGCCAAGTCGATGCCGGCGTAATAGGCCGTGCGCGAGGCCGCGTCGGTGAAATAGGCGCGGGCGATCGCGGCCTGCTCGTTGTACAGCAGCGTGCCGACGCCGACGCCGAAGAACACCAGGATCGCGATCGCGCGCAGCAGGGGCTCGCGCGCCACCAGGCGCAGGCCGGCCAGTACGCCGCCGCCCATCGGCACTTCGCCGCTGGCCAGCTTCTGTTCGCGCTCGCGCGCCACCGCCCACGGCCGCAGGCGCAGGATGCACAGCAGGCAGACGATGAGGAAACCGGCCGAGACCAGCAGCAGCTGGCCGATGCCGATGGCCTCCACCAAGGT
>CAZRXZ010000147.1:0-4036 GCA_964604095.1 uncultured Arenimonas sp.
GCGAAGGCGTTGCCGTAGTCCAGGAAGGCCGACAGGCGGGTGCCGCGCGAGTTGAACAGTTTCGGGAACAGCAATTCGAAGGTGCCGGCCACCTTCAGCGCACCGCCCAGGGGCTGCAGATAGCTCGGGGTGCAGGTGGTGGCCGGCGCGATGGGCGTGCAGCTGCCGTAGCTCGGGCCCAGCGTATTGGCCTCGTAGCCGCGCACCGACTGCGGGCCGCCGACGTAGAAGTTCTTGAAGAACGGCAGGCCGGCGTTGCCAGTGCTGCCGTAGCTGTCGCCGTAGCCGAGATCGGTGCCGATCTTCAGGACCAACCAGGGATTCAGCGGCCGGTAGTGCTCGAACTGGTAGCTGAGCTTGTAGTAGGAGATGTCCGAGCCCGGGAACGAGAATTCGGCGCCGATGCGGTGGTAGGTGCCGGCGGTCGGCAGCAGGTAGTCGTTACGGGAGTCGCGGCCCCAGCCGGTTTGGGCGCGCAGTTGCTTGGTCGGCCAGGTTTGGTTGAAGCCGCAGATCTCGGGATCCGGCGAAGCGGGGTTGCTGTCGTCGTTCTCCGGAGGCGTTGCAGTGTTGTTGTCATCATCGCCGGACGGGAAGCACGGGAAGTACGGCTGGGTTCCCAGAATCCCGTCCAGGTAGTCAATCAAGGGTTTCGGAGTCGATCCAAGCGTGGTGGTCAGGTCGATCTTGTCGAAGCCGAGCGCGAACTGCACGCTGTCGGTCTCGCTCAGCGGGATGCCGATGACCGACTCGAAGTTGAAGTTCTTCGAGGTGTAGCGGGCGGTGTTGTAGTCGCCCTGGTTGAAATCGCTGAACGACAGGTTGTAGCCGACGCTGACGCCGTTTTCGGTGAAGTACGGGTCGCTGTAGGAGAAGCTCAGGCGCTTGGAGTAGCTGTTGTTCTGCAGCGAGACCGCCATGCGGTTGCCGGTGCCGAGGAAGTTGTTCTCGCTGACCTGGATCGAGGCGGTCATGCCGTACAGCTGCTGGTAGCCCAGGCCGAACACGAAGCTGCCGGAGTTGCGTTCCTTGACCTTCAGCACCACGTCGACCTGGTCCGGACGGCCGGCCACCGGCTTGGATTCGACTTCGACCGTCTCGAAGAAGCCCAGGCGCTGCAGGCGGATCTTGGAGCGGTCCAGCGCCGACTGCGAATACCAGGTGTTCTCGAATTGGCGCATCTCGCGGCGGACCACTTCGTCGTTGGTGCGCACGTTGCCTTCGATCTCGATCCGGCGGACCTGCACGCGCGGCCCCGGGTTGACCACGAAGTCGATGCCGATCTCGCGGGTTTCGCGGTTGATGTCGGGTACCGGATTGACCTCGGCGAAGGCGTAGCCGATGTTGCCGAGCATGGCCGTGATGCGGTCGTTGGTGGCGGTCAGCAGCTGGCGCGAGAAGGTGTTGCCGGTGCGGACCAGCACCAGCTTCTCGACTTCGGCGACCGGCACGATGGTGTCGCCGCTGACCTTGACCGCGTTGACCTTGTAGACCTCGCCCTCGGTGACGTTGGCGGTCAGGAAGATGTCCTTCTTGTCCGGGGTGATGGTGACTTGGGTCGATTCGACGTTGAAGTCGACGTAGCCGCGGTCGAGGTAGTAATCCGACAGCTTCTCGAGGTCGCCGGACAGCTTCTCGCGCGAGTACTGGTCGTCGCGTTTGTACCAGGACAGCCAGTTGCTGGTGTTGGATTCCCAGCCTTCGCGCAGGGCCTCGTCGCTGTACACGGCGTTGCCGACGATGTTGATGTCGCGCAGGCGCGCGCCCTTGCCCTCGGCGATGTCGAGCGTGATGTCGACCCGGTTGCGGTCGATCGTGGCCACGGTCGGGGTGATGGTGACGCCGTATTTGCCCTTGTTGTTGTACTGGCGCAGCAGCTCCTGGGTGACGCGGTCCAGGTTCAGCGGGTTGTAGGTCTCGCCTTCGGCCAGACCGATGCCCTTCAGGCCCTTGAGCAGGTCTTCGGTCTTGATTTCCTTGTTGCCCTTCAGCGTCAGGGTGTTGATCGAGGGCCGTTCGACCACGTTGACCACCAGGATGTCGCCCTGGCGCTCGAAGCGGACGTCGCTGAAGAAGCCGGTCTTGTACAGGGCGCGGATGGCCTCCGTGGTCTTGGCGCCGGTGACTTCATCGCCTTTTTCGATCGGCAGGTAGGTGAACACCGTGCCGGCCGAGATGCGTTGCAGGCCGTCCACCCGGATGTCGGCGGCGACGAAGCTGTCGGCGACCTGGGCGTGGACGGGCTGGCCGAGCGCCACGGCCAGGGACAGGCACAGCAGGCTTTTGCGGAATTTGGGAGAAGTCATTGGGATTCCAGGGTAGTGGCGCCGGGTGGATTAGGAGATGATACGAAAAAAATCGTTGAAAATGGCTATTCCGATCAGGCCGGCCAGCAAAAGCAGGCCGATGCGCTGGCCGACGGCCTGGGCCGTTTCCGAAAGCGGCTTGCCGGTCGCCCATTCGATGGCGAAATACAGCAGATGGCCGCCGTCGAGCACCGGAATCGGCAGCAGGTTCATGATGCACAGGGCCAGCGACACCGCGGCCAGGAACGACAGGAAGGCGGCCAAGCCCCACGCGGCCTGGTGGTCGGCCGCCTGCGCGATGCCGACCGGGCCGGACAGGTTGTCCATCGAGGCCGCGCCGGTCAGCAGGCGCTTGATCACCGATAGGCTGTTGGCGGTCATATCGGCGGTTTTGCCCACCGCTTTCGGCAGCGCCTGCCAGAACGGATAGCGCACCGTCTGGGTCGCCGCCGGGCTGGCGATGCCCAGCCGCCAACGGATTTCGCCCTCGACCGCCATCGGTTTCGGCTCGATCAGGAAACGCAGGGTCTGTTCGCCGCGCGCGACGTCGATCGCCAGGTTGCGCCCGGCGCGGGCGCGTTCCTTCAGCACCGCGGCGACGTCGTTGAAGCCGGAGACCGGCTCGCCGTCGATGGCGGTGATGCGGTCGCCCGGCCGCAGGATGCCGTCGGCCGGACTGCCGGGCTCGACACGGCCGATGATTGCCGCCGGTGCGGCGAAATAGGGGCTGAAACCGATTTCCTGCAGCAGCTTGCCCTGCTCGAAGTCGGCCGGCAGGCGGTCGAGCGCCAGATGGCGCGTATGCGCCTCGCCATCCAGGCCGGCGACCTCGACGCGTACCGGACGGTGGTCGATCGCGGCCAAGGCCAAGGGCGGCAAGGCATCGTTCCAGGTCCGGACCGGACGGCCGTCGACCGCGCGCAGCTCGTCGCCGGCTTGGAAGCCGGCCTGCTGGGCCAGCCCCTGCGCCGGTCCCAAGAGCGGCCGCAGCTCCTGCACGCCGAGCGCGAACGCACCCCAGAGCAGCGCCACGCAGAGAATCAGATTGGCCAACGGCCCGGCCGCGACGATGGCGATGCGCCGGCCGACCGTCTGGCGGTTGAAGGCCATCGGCCGCAAGGCCTCCGGCACGTCGCCCTCGCGTTCGTCCAGCATCTTCACGTAGCCGCCGAAGGGGATCAGCGCCAGCCGGTATTCGGTGCCGTTGCGGCCGGTGCGCGACAGCAACGGCCGCCCGAAGCCGATCGAGAAGCGCTCGACGTGCACGCCGCAGGCGCGCGCCACGATGAAATGCCCCCATTCGTGCACCGCGACCAGGATGCCGATGGTGATGATGTACCAGAAGACGGGGCTGATGAAGTCCATGGCGTACGGGGTCAAAGGGCCGGGGCGGCGGCGCGCGCGCGCGCTTCGCCGTCACTGGCCAGTAGGACCGCCAAATCGGCCGCGGGTTCCCATGGAACCGAGGCCAGCACGTTTGCGATGGTGTCGGGGATGCCGAGGAACGGCAGCTCGCCGGCCAGGAAGCGCTCGACCGCGACTTCGTTGGCGGCGTTCAGCACCGCCGGCGCGTTGCCGCCGCGGGCGATGGCCGCGTACGCCAGGTCGAGGCAGGGGAAGGTGGCGCGGTCGGGCGCCTCGAACTCGAGTTTGGCCACGGCGCTCAGGTCCAGCGCGCCGACGCCGGCGTCGATCCGCTCCGGGTGCGACAGGCCGTAGGCGATGGCGGT
>CAZRXZ010000148.1:0-4012 GCA_964604095.1 uncultured Arenimonas sp.
GCAGAACTCGTCGCCGGACAGGCGCGCGGCGATGTCCTGCGCGCGCAGGCAGAGCAGCAGCCGGCGCGCGACCTCCTTCAGCACCTCGTCGCCGGACAGATGCCCCAGGCTGTCGTTGATGACCTTGAAACGGTCGACGTCCAGGTACAGCAGCGCGAAGCGGTGCTGCGGCTCGCGCTTAAGCCGCGCCAGCAGACGCTCCAGGCGGTCGCGCAGATAGCCGCGGTTGGGCAGGCCGGTCAGCGCGTCGTGCATCACCTGGTGCTTGAGCTGCTCCTGCATGCTTTCGCGCATGCGGATCTCCTCGCGCAATTCGCGCGTGCGCTCCTCCACGCGGCGCTCCAGGTCGGCGTTGGCGCGCAGCAGCAGTTCGGCCTGGCGCCGGCGGTCCAGGCTGTTGGCGATCTGCGAGGCGACGAAGCCGAGCAGCTCCTGGTCTGCAGGCGTATAGGCGACATCGGCGCGGTAGCTTTGCACGGCGACCAGTCCGATGACCTCTTCGCCGACGAACAGCGGTACGCCCAGCCAGTGTTCTGATGGACGGCCATGCGGCATCGGAACCACCTCGCCGCTATCGATCAGCTGCTGCAGCTTTTCCTTGGTGCCGCGTAACGGGTTCCGGCTGCGGATCACGTATTCGCTGAAGCCGCGCCCGAGCGGTCGCGGTTGCGGCGCATTGTCGTCGTCCTCGCTCGCGTAATAGGGAAAAGACAGATGCGCGCCGTCTTCGGACAGCAGGGCCAGGAAGAAATTGCGCGCGTCCACCAGTTCGCCGACCACGGCATGCACGCGCCGGTAGAACGCGTCCTGGCCGATGTCGGCGCCGGCCAGCTGGGCGATCTGGAACAGCGCGGCCTGCAGCTTTTCGGCCCGTTCGCGCTCGGCGACCTCGTCCAGCAGCACGGCATTGGCCTGGGCCAGCTCGGCGGTGCGCACGCGCACGCGGTTCTCCAGCTCGTCCTTGCTTTCGCGGCGTTCGAGCGCGGTCAGGATATGGCTGCCGACGAATTCCAGCAGCGCCCGGTCGCCGTCGCCGAAGCGCTCGCCTTCGGCGTAGCGCTGCACCACCAGGCCGCCTTCCACCCGGCCGTCGCGCAGCATCGGCACGCCGAGCCAGTCGTAGCTGTCCGGCCCGATCACGTTCACCGGCCCGTCGATCGTGCGGCGCAGCTCGTCGCTGCTGCCCATCAAGGGCCTGCCGCCGCGCAGCAGATGCCAGGTCAGGCTGTGCTCGATCGCCTGCATGGGAATCTCGAAGTCCGGCGCCGGCGGGTCGTCGTCGACCGCGTCGACGTAATACAGGAAGCGCACCCAGCCGCTTTCGGGATAATGCCGGACGATGAAGAAGTTCTCCGCATACATCAGCGTGCCGACCACGGCATGCACGCGCCGCAGCATGTCGGCCATGGGCATGTCGGCGCCGGCCAGGTCGGCGATGTCGAACAGCGCGCGTTGCAGGCGTTCGGCATGCTCCTGCCGGCTGAGCGTGCTGCGCAGCGCCTCCCGGGCGTAGGCGCGTTCCAGTTGCCGGCCGGCGGTGTGCAGCAGCACGCTGAGCGGCACCAGGAAGGCGGCGCGCGCGTCGGGCTCGTGCAGCCTCGCCCAGAGCAGGGTCGGTCGCGTGCGGGTCAGCACCACCACCAGTTCGCGGCCGTCGGCGCGCGCCACCACGCCGGGCGGCTCGGGCAACGTCGGCAGCCAGTCCAGCGCCGGCGCCGGGCCGTCATCGTCGCGGTATGGCCGGAAGCGGCCGTCGTCGTCCGGCACCAGCACCTGTACGCCGTCCTGGTGGCCGTTTTGCCGGATCGTCTCGATCAGCAACGCCAGGATGTCATGCGAGCTGTCGCAGTCGGCCAACCGGACCAGGGTGTCCAGCAGCGCGACGGTATGTTCGGTGGCGGGGTCCGGCTGACGGAGGGGCATCCGGGGTCTTTTGCTGTCGGAGTCGGATGCCTCGACTATAGCATTTATGGGTGCATCGGTCCGCAAACGGAGAGCGCCCCGAAGGGCGCTTTTAGATCCGGCGTGACGGGGTTCAGCCCAGCTTGGCCAGCAGTTCGGCCCACTGCGCCTTGACCTGCGCCACGTGCCGTTCCTTGACGTGGCCGAAGCCGCGGATGTGCTCGGGCAGGCGCGCGAAGCGCACCGCATCGGCGTGGTTGGCCACGCTGAGCTTGGCCAGCACGGCGCGGATGTCGCGGCGGTAGTCGTCGATCAGCGCCCGCTCCATCCGGCGTTCGGCGGTCTTGCCGAACACGTCGAAGGCGGTGCCGCGCAGGAACTTCAGATGGCGCAGGCCGCGCACCAGCGGCAGCGCCCAGGCGCCGTACTCGCGCTTCAGCAGACGGCCGTCGGCGTCCTTCTTGGCGAACAGCGGCGGCGCCAGGTTCAGGTGCAGTTTGATGTCGCCCTCGAAGGTGTCTTCGATCTGCCTGCGGAACGCCGGGCTGCTGTACAGGCGCGCCACTTCGTATTCGTCCTTGTAGGCCATCAGCTTGAACAGGTACTTGGCCACGGCCTCGCTGACGCCGGTGTAGTCCGGCGTGTGCTTGGCCTCCTCGGCACGCACCTCGGCCACGAAGTCGGTGTAGCGCTTGGCATAGGCCGCGTCCTGGTATTCGGTCAGGAACTTGGCGCGCAGCGCCACGGTTTCCTCCAGCGAGCGGCTGAGCCTGCCTTCGCCGACGAAGGCCAGTTCGGTGGCGCTGTGCGCGTCGCCCAGGAAGTCGGCGGCCTTGGCGCCGCCGCCCAGGCCGGCGGCGGCCTGCACCGCGGCCGGATCGTGCGCCGCCATGCGGCCCCAGGCGAAGGCCTTCTTGTTCATCTCCACCGCCGCGCCGTTGAGTTCGATGGCGCGCAGGATGGATTCCAGCGACAGCGGCACCAGGCCCTGCTGCCAGGCGTAGCCGAGCATCAGCAGGTTGGTGGCGATGGCGTCGCCCATCAGCGCCAGCGCCAGTTCGGTGCCGGCCAGCTGCAGCGGCTCGCGGCCGTCGAGCGCGGTGCGCACCGCGGCCACGATGTCGCCGGCCGGGAATTGCATGTCCGGCTTGCGGGTGAAGGTGCCGGGCATGGCCTGGTAGTCGTTCAGCACCACATGGCTGCGCTCGGCGCGGATCTTCGACAGCGCCCAGTAGTCGTTGACCACCACCATGTCGCAGCCCAGCACCAGGTCGGCTTCGCCGGCGGCGATGCGCACGGCGTGGATGTCTTCCGGCGCCTTGGCGATGCGCACGTGGGTGGTGACCGCGCCGCCCTTCTGCGCCAGGCCGGTCTGGTCGAGCACGCTGCCGCCCTTGTTCTCCAGGTGCGCGGCCATGCCGAGCAGGGCGCCGATGGTGACCACGCCGGTGCCGCCGATGCCGGTCACCAGGATGTTCCAGGGCTGTTCCAGGCCGGTCTTGAACACCGGGTCGGGCAGGGCGTCGAAATCCATCGCCGCGTTCGGCCGGCGTTTCTTCAGGCCGCCGCCGGTGACGGTGACGAAGCTCGGGCAGAAGCCCTTCACGCAGCTGAAGTCCTTGTTGCAGTTGGACTGGTCGATCTCGCGCTTGCGGCCGAATTCGGTCTCCAGCGGCAGGATCGAGACGCAGTTGGAGGCTTCGCCGCAGTCGCCGCAGCCTTCGCACACGGCCGGGTTGATCACCGTGCGCTTGGCCGGATCCGGCATCTTGCCGCGCTTGCGCCGGCGGCGCTTCTCGGCCGCGCAGGTCTGGTCGTAGATGATGACCGTGGTGCCCGGCGTTTCGCGCAGGCGCTTGGACACGTTGTCCAGTTCGTCGCGGTCGAAGAACTCGACGCCGTCCGGGAAGATCGAACGGTCCGACCACTTGCCGATGTCGTCGCTCAGCACCACGATGGTCCGCACGCCTTCGCTGCGCACCTGCTTGGCGATGTCGGGCACGCTCAGCGTGCCGTCCACCGGCTGGCCGCCGGTCATCGCCACCGCGTCGTTGTACAGGATCTTGTAGGTGATGTTGACCTTGGCCGCCACCGCCTGGCGGATGGCCAG
>CAZRXZ010000149.1:0-3973 GCA_964604095.1 uncultured Arenimonas sp.
CGACGCTTCGCGCAGGTGTTCCAGACCTTGCGCGAAAGCTATGTCGATGAGCTCAGCGACGAGCAGATCATGCAGGCCGCCTTGCGCGGCCTGTTGGCCGACATCGATCCGCACAGCAGTTACCTGTCCGGCCGCCAGGCGCGCGATGTCGAAGACCTGAACGAAGGCGGCTACGCCGGCATCGGCATCGAGAGCGACGAGCGCGACCCGAGCCGCATCCGCGTGGTGGCGCCGTTCGACGACACCCCGGCGCAGCGCGCCGGCCTGCGTGCCGGTGACTTCATCACCGCCATCAACGGCCAAGCGGTGGACAACAGCGATCCGCAGGCCAGTCCCGAGCGCCTGCGCGGCGCGGCGGGCAGCGCGGTGGTGCTGACCGTGCAGCGCGCCGGCGTCGAGAAGCCGTTCGACGTGCGCATCGTGCGCGAGTTGATCCGCCTGCAGAGCGTGCGTGCGCGCTGGCTGGCGCCGGGCTACGCCTATATCCGCATCAGCGCGTTCCAGGGCGATACCGGCCTGGAGTTCCGCCGGCAGTGGCAGCAGCTGCAGCAGGCCGCCCCCGGGCAGCCGCTGAACGGCATCGTGCTCGACCTGCGCAGCAATCCCGGCGGTCTGGTCGGCGCCGCGCTGGAAGTGGCCGACGACTTTCTGGGCGACGTGCCCCTGCTCAGCACCAAGGGCCGCAACCCGCTGGCCAACGCCAGCCACGTCGGCAAGCCCGGCGAACTGTTCGCCGGCGCGCCGGTGGCGGTGCTGATCGATGCCGGCAGCGCCAGCGCCTCCGAAATCCTGGCCGGCGCATTGCAGGACCACCGCCGCGCCACCGTGATCGGCAGCCGCAGTTTCGGCAAAGGCTCGGTGCAGACCGTCATCACGCTCGACAACGGCGACGCCTTCAAGCTCACCACCGCGCGCTACTACACGCCCAGCGGCCGCTCGATTCAGGCCGAGGGCATCGTGCCGGATGTGATCCTGGCCGGCAATGCGCGTGCCGAGGTGGTCGAAAAGGGCTTGCGCGGGCAGATCGGCGGCGGCAGCGCGCCGACGCAGCAGGCCGAGGAGGGCGTGGTGCTGTCCGGCGACGCCTACATCGAGCGCGCCTTGCAGCAGCTGCGCCAAGGCAGCCGCTGAGCGTCGTTCAGGCCGAGGCCTTGCGGCGGCGTCTGGCGCGCAGGAACCCTGCCGACGCCAGCAACGCGCCGAGCATCAGCACCAGCAGGAAGGCCAGGATCGGCAGGAACACCGACAGCAGCGTCATCAGCAGCGCGGCGATGCCTTCGCCGACCGAGACCACGGGATTGGCCAGTCCGCCGGTCGGCAGGCTGACCGTGGCGCGCAGGGCCGCGGTGCCCATATGCACCGCCGAGGCGGTGCCGCCGCCGGCGATCAGGGCCAAGGACCACTGCATCAGCGGCGAGGTGTCGCCGAGGGTCGAGGCGGTCAGCAACGTGCCGGCGATGGCGGCCGCCGGGCCGAGCGCGACGTCGAGCAGATGGTCGAGCCAGGGAATCAGGTAGGCGCCGATCTCGACCAGACTGGCGACGCCGAACACCAGCATCGCCTGCCAGCTGGCCAGCCAGTGGAATTCCTCGCCGAGCGGCACCAGCCGGTAATGGCCGGCCAGGCTCAGGCCGAGCAGGGGCACGAACACGCGCAGGCCCGAGGCCGCGCTCAGACCGATGCCGACCAGGATGCCGATGATGCTTTCCATGCCTTCTCTCCTGCCGTGTGGCGTTTGCCGCAGGCATAGCTTAATCTGGCGGCAGACAACCGACAATCACGCCATGCACAACGCCGACCGCCAGCTCGACCGCAAGGACGTCAAGACCCTCGGCCTGTCCGCCTTGGGCGGCGCCCTGGAATATTACGACTTCATCATCTTCGTGTTCCTGGCCGGCAGCATCGGCCAGCTGTTCTTCCCGGCCGACATGCCCGATTGGCTGAAGCAGCTGCAGGTGTTCGGCATCTTCGCCGCCGGCTATCTGGCGCGTCCGGTCGGCGGCCTGCTGATGGCGCACTTCGGCGATCTGGTCGGGCGCAAGCGCATGTTCACCTTCAGCCTGTTCCTGATGGCGGTGCCGACCTTCATCATGGGCCTGCTGCCGACTTACGCGCAGATCGGCATCGCGGCGCCGATCCTGCTGCTGTTGATGCGCATCCTGCAGGGCGCGGCGGTCGGCGGCGAGATTCCCGGCGCCTGCGTGTTCGTGTCCGAGCACGTGCCGCGGCGTTATGTCGGCCTGGCCAGCGGCACGCTGTTCTCGGGCTTCACCACCGGCATCCTGCTCGGTTCGCTGGTGGCGATGGCGGTGAACCACTACTTCCCGGCCGAGGCGGTGCTCGATTACGCCTGGCGCCTGCCGTTCCTGCTCGGCGGCGTGTTCGGCGTGTTCGCGCTGTACCTGCGGCGCTGGCTGGAGGAGACGCCGGTGTTCCTGGCCATGAAGCAGGAAAAGGCCTTGGCCTCCGAATTGCCGCTGAAGACGGTGCTGCGCGGCCACAAGGCGCAGATCTGGCCGAGCATGCTGCTGACCTGGTATCTGAGCGCCGGCATCGTGACCCTGACCCTGCTGACCCAAAGCGTGCTGCAGACCCAGTTCGGCTACGCCGCCGGCGACGCGCTGTTCGCCAACAGCGTGATGATCGTGGTGCTGACCGCCGGTTGCGTGTTCTGGGGCTGGGCCGCCGACCGCATCGGCCCGTACCGGGCGCTGATGGCCGGCGCCGCGCTGCTGGCGCTCACCAGCTATCTGTTCTTCCTCGGCATCCCGGCCGGCTTGGCCGACACCACCGCGCTGTACAGCCTGGCCGGCTTCTGCCTGGGTTCGGTGGCGGTGGTGCCGATGATCCTGGTCGGCCTGTTTCCGCCGGCGGTGCGCTATTCCGGGTTTTCGTTCTCGTACAACGTGGCCTATTCGGTGTTCGGCGGCTTCACGCCGATGCTGATCGCGCTCTGGCTGCGCCAGGACATCCTGGCGCCGGCGCATTACCTGGCCGTGGTCAGCCTGATCGCCTTCGTGCTGGCGCCGTACCTGGCGCGGCGGGTCAGCTCCGGAAGATGAAGTACACCGCGCCGCAGATGCACAGCGCCGCCCACAGGTAATCCAGCTTCAGCGGCTGCTTCATGTAGAAGAACACGAAGGGCACGAACACGGTCAGGGTGATGGCTTCCTGCAGGATCTTCAGTTGCCCCAGATCCATGCTCTGCGCGCCGATGCGGTTGGCCGGCACCTGCAGCAGGTATTCGAAGAAGGCGATGCCCCAGCTGGCCAGCGCCGCCAGGATCCAGGGCTTGCCGGACATGTTCTTCAGGTGCGCGTACCAGGCGAAGGTCATGAACACGTTGGACAGGGTCAGCAGCACCAGGGTCTGCAGGAACGGCGGGATGCCGGTCAGGGCGTTCAACATGCGGTGTGCTCCGTGAGGTCGATGCGGTACAGGCAGAGTTCCGGCTCGCCGGGCGCTAGAGTCGTCATGCCGTGGAAGCCGAAGCCGAGCTTTTCCAGCAGCCGGCGCGAGGCGGTATTGCCGTGGTTGACGATGGCCAGCAGGCCCGGCAGGCCGTATCGTTCGCGCGCGGCGCGCAGCGCGGCGGTGGCGGCTTCGAAGGCGTAGCCGCGGCCGACGTGTTCGGGCAGGAAGGCGTAGCCCAGGTCCGGCTCCGGCAGTGTGGCGCGCCGGACCAATCCGCACATGCCGAGTATGCCGCCCCCGGTTTTGTCCGTCACGGCCCAGAAGCCGAAGCCGTGCTGGCGGTAGCTGGCGAGCGGCCCGGCCTGCAGATAGGCTTCGGCCTGGGCGAGGGTGCGCACGCCGCGGTCGGCGATGTGCTCGATGAAGCTGGGCTCGTTCAATTGCCGCAGCAGATACGGCGCGTCGTCGGCGCTGAATTCGCGCAGGCGCAGGCGCGCGGTGTTCAGAGCGAAGGCCATCGCGCTTTCCGTTGTTCGGTGTAATGCCACCAGGGTTTGGC
>CAZRXZ010000150.1:0-3966 GCA_964604095.1 uncultured Arenimonas sp.
GCGCCGACAGCGTGAACGCGGCTTGGCTGGACAGCGTCGCGGTCGGCATGATCGAGTCGGCATCCGACAGCTCCAACCGCATCGGGAAGGCCGAAACCGGCAGGCGCTTGGCCGCCACCGGCGGACCGGCGCCGTCCACGCGTTTGGCGAACACGAACAGCACCGCGCCCGGCGGCGTGGCGGCACGCAGTGCCGGGTCGAGCTCGACCGTGACCTGCACGGCCATCGCGGCCGGCAGCACGGCGTCGGTCAAGGCCGGCTGACCGGCTTGGGCGCGGGCCTGGTTGATCTGCGGCAACAGCGCGTGTGCGGTCTGCCGGTCGAGTTCCGGCAACAGCGCCTCCCAGGCCTTGGCGGCCTCGGCGGATTGACCGGCCTGCAACAGCAGGATGCCGCGGAAGAAGCGGGCGCGTTGGTTGCCCGGCTCGGCGGCGATGGCCTTGTCGATCCATTCGCGTGCGCGCGCATCCGGCACATCCGGCTTGCCGGCGCGGAAAATGGACTCGGCGTAATCGACCATCAAGCCGGCGTTGCCGGCGTCGCGCGTCAGCGCCGCGGCGAAATGCGGTTGCGCGTCGGTCGGGCGGCCCAGCTGCATGTAGCTGCGGGCCAGCAGCACGCGCGCCTCCTGGTTGGCCGGCTCGGCGCGCACCACCGCTTCCAGTTCCGCCAGCGCCTGGTCGAGCTGCTGCGCTTGGCTGGCCTGCGGGGGCGGCGGTACGTGTTCGACGGCGTCGGGCTGCCCGAACAGCAGATACAGGCCGAGCACGGCGGCCAGCGAGGCGCCGCCGACGCCCAGCGCCAGACCGCGGCGCGCCTGCCACAGCGGATACAGCGCGAACGCCAGCACGGCGAGGGTGAACAGGGCGGCGATGCCGATGAAAAGAGCCATTACCATTCCTCGTTGTCGGCGGCGGGCGCGGCCGCGGCGGGTTGTTTGCGCCGGATGATGCCGGCGACGGCGATGCCGCCGGCCAGCAGGATCAGGAACGGCCCGACCCACAACAGCCAGTTGCCGCCGCGCATCGGCGGTTCGTACAGCACGAAATCGGTGTAGCGTTCCACCAGATACTGCTTGATCTGGTCGTCGCTGCGGCCTTCGCGCATGAGAGTCAGCACCTCGCGGCGCAGGTCGTGCGCGATCGGCGCGTTGGAGTCGGCGATGCTCTGGTTCTGGCACATCACGCAGCGCAGTTCGGCGGTCAGCGCCTTGAAGCGCTGTTCTTCGGCCGGACTGCGGTAATCGACCGGTTCCAGCGCCACGGCGGTTTGCCCGAACAGCAGGGCCAGCGACAGCAACAGCGCCCTCATGGCGTCTCCTCCAGCAACGGGCGGATCTTGTCCTGCACGATTTCCGGCGTCAGCGGGCCGATGTGCTTGAAGCGCACGATGCCCTCGGCATCGATCACGAAGGTCTCCGGCGCGCCGTAGATGCCCCAGTCGAGCGCGGCCTGGCCGTCGGCGTCCTGCACCACCAGCGCGAACGGGTTGCCGTACTGCGCCAGCCAGCGGCTGGCGTCCTCGGGTGTGTCCTTGTAGTTGTAGCCCACCACCAGCACGCCGGATCCGGCCAGCTCGGTGATCACCGGATGCTCGACCCGGCAGCTGACGCACCAGCTGCCCCACACGTTCAGTACGTACGCACGGCCGCGCAGGGCATCGATGGCGACGCGCGACTCCGGCAAGGGCAATTCCGGCAGCGCCAATGCCGGCGCGGGTTTGCCGATCAGCGGCGAGGGGATGGCGGAGGTGTCCTTGCCCGAGTTCATGCGCACGCCCACGAACAGCAATGCGGCCAGCAGCACGAAGGCGATCAGCGGCAACAGGCGGCTCATGGCGTGCCGCCCCGGCGCCGGAAGCGCTTGTCGAAGGTCACCAATAGCGCGCCGAGCGCCATCATCAGCGCGCCGAACCAGATCCAGCGCACGAACGGCTTGACGTGCAGGCGCAGGGCCCAGCCGCCGGCGTCGTCGATCGGTTCGCCCAGCGCCACGTACAGGTCGCGGGTCAGGCCGCCGTGCATGTCGGCTTCGGTCATCACGCTGCCGCCGGAGGCGTAGCGGCGTTTCTCCGGATGCAGACGGGCGTCGACGCGCTCGCCGTGGCCGACCAGGATGCTGCCGCGGTCGGCCACGAAGTTCGGGCCCTGCACCTGCTGCACGCCTTCGAAGGTGAAGCGGTATTCGCCGATTTCAAAGCTTTGGCCGGGCTTGGCGGCCACGTCCTTCTCCACGCTCAGGCCTTCGGTCATCAGCGCGCCGAAGCAGAACACCGCCACGCCGGCGTGCGCCAGCACCATGCCGCCCATCTCGGCGGTGATGCGGCCCTGCGCGCGGGCGAGGCGCTGCCAGACGAAGCGCGCGGTGCCGAGCAGCAGCCACAGACCGGCGAACCAGGCCATGGCCGCCTTCAACGGATGCTGCGGCGCGCGGAAATACGCGGCCACGGCGGCCAGCAGGGCCAGGCCCAGCCAGGGCAGCAGCCAACGGCCGACGGTGCCGAGGTCTTCCTTCTGCCAGCGGCTGAGCGGGCCGAACGGGATGAGCAGCACCAGCGGCGCCATCAGGATCAGGAACAGCTTGCCGAAATACGGCGGCCCGACCGAGACCTTGCCCAAGCCCAAGGCTTCGGCCAACAGCGGATACAGGGTGCCGAGCAGCACCATCGCCGCCGCCGCCGACAGCAGCAGGTTGTTGACCAGCAGCAGGCTTTCGCGCGACTGCCACTGGAACGGCTTGCCGGCTTCCTTGGGCGCGCGCCAGGCGAACAGCGCCAGCGAGCCGCCGACCACCACGCACAGGAAGGCCAGGATGAACATGCCGCGTTCGGGATCGGAGGCGAAGGCGTGCACCGAGGTCAGCACGCCCGAACGCACCAGGAAGGTGCCGAGCAGGGACAGCGAGAACGCCGCGATGGCCAGCAGCAGGGTCCAGCTGGAGAAGCTGCCGCGCTTTTCGGTGGTGGCCTGCGAATGCAGCAGCGCCGCGCCGACCAGCCAGGGCATGAAGCTGGCGTTCTCGACCGGATCCCAGAACCACCAGCCGCCCCAGCCCAGCTCGTAATAGGCCCAGAAGCTGCCGAGCGCGATGCCGAGGGTCAGGAACGCCCAGGCCACGTTGGTCCAGGGCCGCGCCCATTGGATCCATTGCGTGTCGATGCGGCCGTCGATCAGCGCCGCGATGGCGAACGCGAACGCGACCGAGAAGCCGACATAGCCGATGTACAGCAGCGGCGGATGGAAGATCAGGCCCGGATCCTGCAGCAGCGGGTTCAGGTCGTGGCCTTCCAGCGGCGCCGGCAACAGGCGGACGAACGGATTGGAGGTGATCACCGTGAACGCCAGGAAGCCCAGCGCCACCATGCCCATCACCGACAGCACGCGCGCGCGCACGGCATCCGGCAGACGCTTGGAGAACAGCGCCACCGCGGCGATCCACAGGCACAGGATCAGCACCCACAGCAGCAGCGAACCTTCGTGCGCGCCCCACACCGCCGAGATGCGGTACATCGGCGGCAGCAGGGTGTTGGAGTTCTTGGCCACATAGGCCACCGAGAAATCATGCAGCTCGAAGGCGACCGTCAGCAGCGCGTAGCTGACCGCCACCGCGGCCAGCAGCGCATAGGCCAGCGGCCGCGCGCTGCGCATCAGGGCCTCGTGCCCGCGTTGCGCGCCGAACAGCGGCAACGCGGAAAGCAGCAGGGCCAGCACGAAGGCCAGCAGCAGGGCGAGTTGTCCGAGTTCCGGCAGCATCAGGGCGCTCCGCAGTCGATGCTGTGCCGGGCGTCGCCGCCGGCGTTCATCTTGGCCAGCATCTCCGGACTCATGCTTTTGGCCACTTCTTCCGGCATATAGGTTTCATCATGCTTGGCCAGTACTTCGGTGGCGGCGAATTCGTCGCCGTCCAGTTTGCCGGTGGCGATCACGCTGGTGCCTTCCTTGAACATGTCCGGCAGGATGCCGTTGAA
>CAZRXZ010000151.1:0-3924 GCA_964604095.1 uncultured Arenimonas sp.
GGCCGATACCTGGAGCCCGCACATCACCCAGCGCGAACGCGAGGTGCTGGTGCTGTTGATCGCCGGCATGAGTCCGAAGGACATCGCCGACAAGCTCGGCATCTCGGACAAGACGGTATACGTGCACCGCATCAACCTGCTGGAGAAATTCAAGGCGCGCTCGGTATTCGAGCTGCAGAGCCGGGCCAGCGAACTGGGGGTATGAAAAAAGCCCCGTGAGCGGGGCTTTTTCCGTCGGATCAGGCCGCGAACAGCGCCTTCATCTTCTTCAGCGCGTTGGCCTCCAGCTGGCGGATGCGCTCGGCGGAGACGCCGTATTCCTCGGCCAACTCGTGCAGGGTGGCCTTGTTTTCGGCCAGGAAGCGCTTCTGCAGGATTTCGCGGGAGCGCGCATCCAGGCCGGCCAAGCCGTCGCGCAGCAGCTCCAGCTGGCTGTCTTCGTGGTTCTCGCGCTCGTAGGCCGCGGCCGGATCGGCGTTGGCGGCGACCAGATAGGCCGAGGGCGCCGGCGGCGCGTGCTCGTTGTCGTCGTCGTCCGGGGCGTCGAAGGCGACATCGCGGCCGGACAGGCGCGACTCCATTTCCAGCACCTCGCGCTCGGACACGTTCAGGTCCTTGGCCACGGCCGAGACTTCGGCGGCGTTCAACCAACCCAGACGCTTCTTCGATTTGCGCAGGTTGAAGAACAGCTTGCGCTGGGCCTTGGTGGTGGCCACCTTCACGATGCGCCAGTTGCGCAGGATGAATTCGTGCATCTCGGCGCGCACCCAGTGCACGGCGAAACTGACCAGACGCACGCCTTGGTCCGGGTCGAAGCGCTTGACCGCCTTCATCAGGCCGATGTTGCCTTCCTGGATCAGATCGCCCATGCCCAGGCCATAGCCTTGGTAGCCGCGGGCCACGTGCACCACGAAGCGCAGGTGCGCCATCACCAGGTGGCGGGCGGCGCCGAGGTCGTCGTGGTCGCGGTAGGCACGCGCCAGCTTCTGCTCGTCTTCGACCGACAGCACCGGCACGCGGTTGACCGCATTGATATAGGCGTCCAGGGAGCCGAGGGCGCTGGGAATCGGCAGATTGTGGCTGATCAGGGCTTGGCTGGTCATGGCGTTCTCGTTCATGGGTTTAGTCTAGCACTCTGGCGCTTGGAGTGCTAATCGGCCCAAAAAGTTCCGTGAACCCCTCTGTGGCGGCCCGGGATTAATATAATGCTCTTATGAATCAAAGCGTTACTAAAGTCGCCAGTCCATCGGCGGCTGCCCACGCCCCTGCAGATAGCGATTGCCGGCGGAAAAATGGCCGCAACCCAGAAAACCCCGGTGCGCCGACAGCGGCGAGGGATGCGGCGCGCGCAGGATGCAATGCCGGCTGCGGTCGATTATGCGGCCTTTGGCTTGCGCATACGCGCCCCAGAGCATGAACACCAAACCCTCGCGCCGATCGGATAGCGCCTGGATGGCGGCATCGGTGAATTCCTCCCAGCCCTTGCCTTGGTGCGAACCGGCTTTGCCGCCCTCCACGCTGAGCACGGCATTGAGCAGCAGCACCCCGCGATCGGCCCAGGGCGTCAGGTTGCCGGTGGCCGGAATCGGCAGGCCCAGGTCGCGCGCCTGCTCTTTGAACACGTTCTGCAGCGAGGGCGGCGGCGGCACGCCGTCCGGCACCGAAAAGCTCAGACCATGCGCCTGGCCGGGGCCATGGTACGGATCCTGGCCGAGGATGACCACCCGCACCGACTCGAACGGCGTGTGGTTGAAGGCATTGAAGATCAAGGGTCCGGGCGGGTAGATCGGTTTGCCTTTGGCCTTTTCGGCGCGCAGGAAGGCCGCCAGAGATTGCATCGGCGCGGACGCCAGCAGACCGCCCAGATGGGGCTGCCAGGATTCGGCCAGCCGCCCGTCGGCGCTCATGCGCCGCGCTGGCGGTTCCGGCGCCCCATGCGCAGCTGGAACAGCAATTTGGTGACCAGCAGGCGCTCCTCGATCGGCTTCTGCACCAGGTCGTTGGCGCCGAGCTGGATCAACTGGCTCTGGTTGGCCGGATCGGCGTCGCCGGTCATCACCACGATCGGCAGGCGCTCCTTGCCCAAGCCGCGCTCCGCGCGCACGATGCGCAGCAGGTCCATGCCGGTCAGGTCGCCTTTGAGGTAGACGTCGCTCAGGATGATATCCGGCAGGGCCTCGCCGGCATCGAGCAGGGCAAGCGCGTCCTCGACGCTGACCGCATGCCGCACGCCCAGGCCGTGCTTCTTCATCATGCGCGTGGTGGCGGCCGCCACCACCTTGCTGTCCTCGACGTACAGCACCTCGCCGCTGGCCTCCTCGTCGGGCGCCAGATAGCCTTTGACGAACTCGGCCAGCGCGTCCATGCCCCAGGTCTTGTCGAAATAATCGGTGACGTGCGGGCTCAGGCTGCGCTGTTCCAGGCGCGACTGCACGTCGGCGGACACCGCGATGACCGGGAAATACGATTGCGTGCTGTGCTCGCGGGCGAAACGCGCCAGCTCGTCGCCGTCCATATCCGGCAACACCAAGGCGGTGACCAGCAGATGCACCGGCTGCGACATCAGCACCGCCTTGGCCTGCTCGCCGCTGCCGCATTCGGTGACCACGGCGTCCGGCAGGGTCTTGGCCATCAGCCCGACCAGCACCTTGCGCACCAGCTTGGAGCCGTCCACCACCACCAGGTGCGGATGCTGCAGGTCCATCGGCAGGAAGGCCAGCGCGCTCACAGGTCCACCGGCCGGGTCAGGCGCAGATAATGGGCGACCGCGAAATACGCGCCGCACAGGCCCAGCAGGACGGCACCGGCGATGACCGCGGCCGGCAGCCAGAGCGGGACCGGCGCGAAGCGGAAGCCGCTGCCGTAGCTGCCGATCAGGTCGAGCAGGCTGGGCTGGATATAGGCGGCCGCGGCGGCCAGGATGGCCAAGGCCAAGAGACCGGCCGACAGCCCGAGCAGGCCGCCGGCATACAGGAACGGACGGCGGATGTAGGCGTCGCTGGCACCGAGCTGCTGCAGCACGGCGATTTCGGTCTCGCGGGTGGCGATGTCGAGCCGGATGTTGTTGGCCACCGCCAGCACCGCGCCGAGCGCGAACACCGCGCCGAGCAGGATCAGCAGGCGCGAACCGAACCCGAGCCAGGCCTGCAGGCGGCGCTGCCAGACGCCGTCGTGCTGCACGAACTCGACGCCGGGCAGGCCTTGCAGGCGCGCGACCAGGGCGCGCTCGTCATCGGCCGAGGGCTCCACCACCAGCACCGCCGGCAACGGATTCTCGCCCAGGAGCGATACGGCATTGGCCAGCTCGCTGCTGGCGCGGAACTCGCGCAGGCCCTGTTCGGGCGTCTTGACGCGCACGGCGGCGACCGCGGGATCGGCACGCAGGCCATCGGCCAGGCGTTCGGCCTGCGCCACCCCGGCATCGGGCATCAGGAACACGTGGATGGCACGCGAAGCCTGCACGCGCGAGGCGAATTGATCCATCTGCAGCAGCGACCAGCCCAGCGCCAACGGCAACGCCAAGGCGATGGCCATCACGCCCAGCGACAGGCCGCTGGAGAACGGCCGGCGCAGCAGGCGGCCGAGGCTGGCGGCGAACGCGGCGGCGTGCTGCGCGCGCCAGGCGGCGGTGCGGGAATGGGGCTCACTCATCGGCCAGCTCCTCGGGCGAGATGTCGTCCATCAGCCGCCCTTTGTCGATCACCAGCACGCGCTTCTTCATACGCTTCACCAGCGACAGGTCATGGCTGGCGATGACCACCGCGGTGCCTTGCCGGCACAGATCGACCAGCTGCTTCATGATATCGGCGGCGAGCGAGGGGTCGAGGTTGCCGGTCGGTTCATCGGCCAGCAGCAGGGCCGGCTGCAGTGCCATGGCGCGGGCGATGCCGACGCGCTGCTGCTCGCCGGTGGAGATGTCGGTGG
>CAZRXZ010000152.1:0-3904 GCA_964604095.1 uncultured Arenimonas sp.
GGTGGCGGCGGTGGACGAGACATAGCCGGAGAAGAAACCGGCCAGCGGCAGCCCCCAGCGGTTGCCGACCAGGCGCAAGGCGATATGCGCGATGGTGCCGACCAGCATCACCAGCACCACCAGACGCCAGAGCTTGGCCGGATTGAGCACGCCGTAGGGATCGACGGCCGTATCCGGCAGCAGCGGCAGCACGATCAGGGCGCTGGCCAGCAACACGATGCCGTCGTGCACTTCGCGCTCGCTGAGCACCTCCTTGGTGAACCGGTGCAGCGGCGTCTTGGCGTACAGCAGCACGGCGCATAACGCGCCCAATCCGGCGGCCATGGCCGCATCGGTGACCGCCAGCGAGCCCAGCAGCGCGCTCAGCATCAGCGCGATCTCGCCGGTCAGGCCGGGATCGTGCTGCGACGAGCGCCAATACGCCACCGCCACCAGCGCCACCAGCATCGCCAGCAGCATCAGGAACGCGCCCATGCCCAGGGCGGTGGCCAGCACCGCGGCGATCGCGGTCAAGGCGTGGGTGCGCACGCCGGCGAAGGTCTCGGTGTGCGCGCGCTCGCGCACGGTGCCGATCATCAGGCCCACGCCCAACGCCGTCATCAACGCCGGCAGCAGCGGATAATCGGAAAAAGCGTCCATCAGGCCTCCGCCCGCGATCCATCAGGCATTACAATACGGCAAATTCCCGGAGATTTCGCGCATGAAACCGACCGCCCTTTCGCGCCATCTGATCGAGGCGCAGCACCAAGGCCACATCAACGCCGACCTGCGCCTGCTGCTGGAAGTGGTGGCGCGCGCCTGCAAGAGCATCGCCACCGCGGTCGGCAAGGGCGCGCTGGGCGGCGTGCTGGGCGATGCCGGCACCGGCAACGTACAGGGCGAGGCGCAGAAGAAGCTGGACGTGCTCAGCAACGAGATCCTGCTGGAGGCCAACGAGTGGGGCGGCCACCTGGCCGGCCTGGCCTCGGAGGAAATGGACCACGCGCACGCCATCCCGAACAACTACCCGCGCGGCAACTACCTGCTGCTGTTCGATCCGCTGGACGGCAGCTCCAACATCGACGTCAACGTCTCGGTCGGCACCATCTTCTCGGTGCTGCGCTGCCCGGAGGGCGTGACCACGCCCGCCGATGAAGACTTCCTGCAGCCGGGCACCGAGCAGGTCGCAGCCGGCTACTGCGTGTACGGGCCGCAGACCACGCTGGTACTGACCGTCGGCCACGGCACCCATGCCTTCACCCTCGACCGCGAGGTCGGCAGCTTCCTCCTGACCACCCGCGACATGCGCATTCCCGAGGAAACGAAGGAATTCGCCATCAACGCCTCCAATCAGCGCTTCTGGGAACCGCCGATGCAGCGCTATGTCGAGGAACTGCTGGCCGGCAAGACCGGGCCGCGCGGCAAGGACTTCAACATGCGCTGGGTCGCCAGCATGGTGGCCGACGTGCACCGCATCCTCAGCCGCGGCGGCGTGTTCATGTATCCGATCGACGCCAAATGCCGCGACAAGGGCGGCCGCCTGCGCCTGATGTACGAAGCCAATCCGATGGCCTTCATCGTCGAACAGGCCGGCGGCGCCTGCAGCACCGGCCGCGGCCGCATGCTGGAAGTCCGGCCGGAGGCCCTGCACCAGCGCGTGCCGGTGTTCCTGGGCTCCAAGCGCGAAGTGGCCGAAGCCGAACGCCACCACCGCGGGCACGACGCCACGGCATGACCGCAGGCGGCGATTTCATCGGCGTGTACCCGGGCCTGCTGGCGCCGGCGCGCTGCCGCGAGATCACCGCGCGTTTCGACGCCAGCGGCTTGGCGGTGCCCGGGCGGGTCGGCGGCGGCGTACTGCCGGAGCTGAAGCGCAGCCGGGACATCCAGCTCAACCAGCACGCGGATTGGCAGGCGGTGGAGAAAGAGCTCAACACCGCCATGTTCCGCGCCCTGCTGGCCTATGTGCGCGAGTATCCGTATGCGCTGATCGCGCCGCTGCTGCTGCAGCGCCAGCTGCCGGACGGCACGGCCAGCCGCTACGGCCACGACGACATCCGCGCGCTCGACGACCGCGCCCTGGCCGACCTGCTGCGTGCCGTGTTCCGCCCCGGGCCCGTGAACCTGCAGCGCTACGAGGCCGATGAAGGCGGTTATCCGTACTGGCACAGCGAGCACTACCCGCGCGACGAGGACAGCCTGCACCGTGTGCTGCTGTGGACCGTGTACCTCAATGACGGCTTCGGCGACGGCGAAACCGAATTCGTGTACCAGAACCGGAAAATCACGCCGCAGGCCGGCAGCATCCTGATCGCGCCGGCCGGCTTCACCCACACGCACCGCGGCAACCGGCCGACCGGCGGCGCCAAATACATCGGCACCAGCTGGATCCTGTTCCAACGCGCGGAAACCCTCTACGGCCGACGTTGACATGGACGCGCTGGTCACCGGCTGGCAGCACCTGCAGGCGATCTGGCCGAATATCTCGCTCGTGCTCGGCTCGCTCTGGCTGGCCTACATCGTGCTGCTCGGCGCCTGGATCCTGCTGCAGAAACGCGAACCGATCGCGACCTTGAGCTGGCTGCTGTCCTTGGCGCTGCTGCCGGTGGTCGGCTTCTTGATCTACCACTTCCTCGGCCCCACCCGCATCCGCCGCCAGACCCTGAAGCGCAGCCGCGCCAAGGCCGGACTGGCGCCGCCCGGACAGAGCGCGGCGGCGGCCCAAGCCAGCGCACTGATGCGCCTGAATGCGGCCAGCGCCGGCTTTCCGCCGGCCAGCGCCGAGCGCATCGATTGGCTGGTGAACGGCGCCGCGACCTATGCCGCGCTGGAGGCCGCGATCGACGGCGCGGCGCACCACATCCACCTGGAGTACTACATCTTCGAGCCGGACCGCACCGGCACCCGCATCCGCGACGCGCTCGCGCGCGCCGCCGCGCGCGGCGTGCAGGTCCGCCTGCTGCTCGACCGGCTGGGCTCGAAGCGGCTGGGCGAAGCGTTCCTGGCGCCGCTGCGCGCGGCCGGCGCGCAGATCCGGTTCTTCCACCCGTTCCGCTTCAAGCACATCTGGCGGCCGCAGATCAACATCCGCTCGCACCGCAAGATCGTGGTGGTCGACGGCCGCACCGGCTTCACCGGCGGCATCAACATCACCGACGAGGAGAACGAGGCGCTGCGCGCCGACGCCTACGTCGACCTGCATCTGCGCCTGGAGGGCGACGCCGTGCGCTGGCTGCAGCTGGCCTTCGTGTCGGACTGGCTGTACGCCGGCGGCACCCTGACGACGGAGCAGACCCATTTCCCGCCGCCGCCGGAAGCGGCCGGCCCGATCCCGGCGCAGGTGCTGGCGGCCGGCCCCGACACGCCCTGGGAACCGATCCACCGCGCGCAGGTGGCGGCCATCAACGCCGCGGCCAAACGCGTGCTGCTGGTGACGCCGTATTTCGTGCCCAGCGAAGCCGCGCTGATGGCGCTGACCTCGGCCGCGCTGCGCGGCATCGACACCGCATTGGTGGTGCCGCGGCGCAGCGACAACGCGGTGGTGACCCTGGCCGCCCGCTCCTATTTCGACGCCTTGGCCGACGCCGGCGTACGGGTATATGAATACCCGCGCATGCTGCACACCAAGGCCTTGCTGGTCGACGACGGCACCGTCATCGTCGGCAGCTCGAACTTCGACCACCGCAGCTTCCGGCTGAACTTCGAGCTGTCGCTGCTGATCGAGCATGCCGACAGCGCCGACGCGCTGGCGCGCGTGCTGTACGGCTACCTCAACGAAGCCCGGCGCTTCGACCCGAAGGCGCCGGTGCCGTTGCGCAAGCGCCTGGCGCAGGCGCTCGCGCGGCTGTTTTCGCCCTTGCTATAATCGCGGCAACCGCTCCGGAGTCCGCCATGTACCTGCTCTATTTCGCGCTCAGCCTCGGCT
>CAZRXZ010000153.1:0-3899 GCA_964604095.1 uncultured Arenimonas sp.
TGCTGGTAGTCCATCACCGCGAAGATCTTGTCCGGATCGATCTGGCCGCGCTGGTTCAGGCTGACGATGAAGGGCTCCGGGCTGTCCACGCCTTGCAGGATGTTCATGCAGTAGCTGACCGTGCAGGGTGCTGCCGGGTCGGCCGGGATGTCGGCGTTCCAGGCCGCCCAGGCCCGGCGATCCGGCGGCAGCACCGAAGCGTCGCTGTGCAGCACGGTTTCGTTCGAGGCATAGCGGATGGCGCCGAGGATCTCGCGCTCGGCCGCGCTCGGCGACTCCAGAATGGCCAGGCTCTGGTCGCTATGGCAGGCGAACACCACTTGGTCGAAGCGTTCGTTGCCGTCGGCGGTCTCCACCTCGACATGCGACCCGAAGCGGCGCACCTGGCGCACGCCGGCAGCTAGACGGACGTCGACCGGCCACTGCGCCGCCAGTTTTTCGACATAGCTGCTGGAGCCGTTCTCCAGCACCCGCCAGACCGGCCGGCCGCTGAGCTGCAGCATGTGGTGGTTGGCCATGAACGCCACCAGGTATTTGGCCGGGAAGTCCAGGATGCGCGCGCTCGGCGAGGACCACAGCGCGCTGGCCATCGGAATCAGGTGGTTTTCGGTGAAGTAGTCGCCGTAGCCGCCCGCGCGCAGGTACTCGCCCAAGGTCGGACCGTCCTCGGGCGAGTCCAACAGCGCCGGGCACTCGCGGTAGAAACGCCGGATTTCGGCCAGCATGCGCCAGAACGCGGGCGAGACCAGGTTGCGCGTCTGGCAGAACAGGCCGCCGAGGTCGTGCGCGTTGTAATACATGCCGAGCGCGCGGTTGTGCACCGCGAAGCTCATTTCGGTTTCCCGGGTGCCGATTCCCAGCTCATGCAGGAACGCGCTGAACAGCGGATAGTTGCCGGGATTGTGCACGATGAAGCCGGAATCGATGCGGTATTGACGGCCGGCCATCTCGACCGTATGCGTGTGGGTGTGCCCGCCCAGCCGCGGCTCCTTCTCGAACAGCACCACGGTATGCCGTTGCGACAATGCGCGCGCGCTGCTGATGCCGGCGATGCCGCCGCCGATGACCGCGATCCTCACATCGCCTCCGCTTTGACGCGCGCCGGCACCGGCTTCAGGTCCCAGGCCAGACCCAGGGCCTGCATCATGCGCAACCCGAGATAGGTCAGGTCCAGCTCCCACCAGTAGAATCCTTGGCGCACGCTGTTGGGGTAGTGGTGGTGGTTGTTGTGCCAGCCCTCGCCGAAGGTCAGCAGGGCCAGCAGTGCGTTATTGCGGCTGCCGTCGGCGGTGGCGTAGCGGCGCGAGCCCCACACATGCGCCACCGAATTGATGCTGACGGTGACATGGAACAGCAACACCGTGGACAGCACGAAGCCCCAGACCAACAGCTGGGCGCCGTTGGTGCCCAGGTCCGGCGCATGGCGCGCCAAAAGTTCGCCCCCGACGTACAGCGATGCGGCCAGTGCGGCCGGCGCGACCATGTCGAAACGGTTCAGCCAACGCAGGAACGGACGTTTGGCGAAGTCCTGGATCACCGCGTAATCGGTGGCGAAGGCCTCGTGCCGGAGGAACCAGCTCATGTGGCTGCGCCAGAAGCCGTGAATCGGGCTGTGCAGGTCGCGCTCGGTGTCCGAATGCCGATGGTGATGCCGATGGTGTGCGGCCCACCACAGCGGCCCGCGTTGCGCGCTGGCGGCGCCGATGAAGCCGAACAGCGATTCGACCCAACGGTGGGTCTTGAAGGCCTTGTGCGAGAAATAGCGGTGGTAGAAGCCGGTGATGGCGAACATGCGCAACGCGTAGCTCGCCGCCAGGGCGATCAAGGCGGCATGCGAATAGCCGACCCAGAACACGGAAAAACAGGCCAGATGCAGGCCGATGAACGGCAGGATGCGCAGCCAGGCGACGCCGTCGCCTTTCGGTTCGGGCACGGCTTCGCTGTCGAACCAGGCGATGAGGGTGCGGAGTCGGGAAGGCGGAAAAGACATGCCGCGCATTTTGGGCGGCATGTGGTGATTCCATCGTGAAGGTCAGCTTTCGATGCGGACGTCGGTGGCGAGCGTGTTGGCGATGAAGCAGTTCCTGTGCGCGCTGTCGTGCAGCTTGGCCAGCGCCTCGGCGTCCGGCGCGTTGTCGCCGCCGAATTCGATTTGCGGACGCAGCACGCACCGGGTGATCGCCATCCGTCCGTCGGCGTTCTTGCCGAGCGTGCCGGTGATGCGGTCGCGGTAGCGCAGCACGCGGTAACCGCGCTTGGCGGCCACCGCCAGGAAGGTCAGCATATGGCAGGAGGCCAAGGCCGCCAGCAGCAGGGTTTCCGGGTTAGACGCCGCCGGATTGCCCAGGAACGCCGGCGCTGCCGAGTTCAGCAGGGCATGCCCGTTCTCCAGGGTGACGGTGTGGTCGCGCGAGTAGGTGTCGTCCTGCTGCGGGTGGGTCTGCGCGTTCCATTCGATCTGGGCGACGTGTTCGGACATGACGGTCTCCTCGAGTTTGCCGTATTCTACACCCGCATGAACGACACCGCCGCCAAACGCCATGGCCTCGCCCGCGTGCTGTCCAAGCTGGGCCTGGCGTCGCGCACGCAGGCGGCGGCCTGGATCGCCGAGGGCCGTGTGCGGGTCAACGGCCGCGTTCGCCATGATCCGGAGTTCCCGGTGCGCATGGGCGTCGATGCGGTCACCGTCGCCGGCGAAACCGCCCAGCGGCAGGAACGCCGGGTGCTGATGCTCAACAAGCCCCGCGGCCTGGTCACCACCCGCCAGGACGAAAGACTGCGTGCCACCGTCTACGACTGCCTGCCGCCGGACATGCCCTGGCTGGCCCCGGTCGGACGTTTGGACAAGGCCAGCGAAGGCCTGTTGCTGTTCAGCAACGATCCGCAGTGGGCGGCCCGCATCACCGATCCGGCGACCGGCCCGGACAAGACCTATCACGTGCAGGTCGCCGCACGGCCCGATGCCGCGCTGCTTGCGGCCTTGCAGGACGGGGTGGATGCCTCGGAGGGCGTTTTGCGGGCCAAGCAGGCGCGGTTGCTGCGCGTCGGCGAAAAGAACGCCTGGTTGGAAATCGTGCTGGACGAGGGCCGCAACCGCCAGATCCGGCGGCTGCTGGAGACCTTCGATATCGCGGTATTGCGTCTGGTGCGCACCGCTATCGGCGGACTGCCCTTGGGCGAGCTGCCCAAGGGCCAGTGGCGCGAATTGACGGCGTCCGAAATCGCCTTACTGGATCACGCCTAGTTCGCGGCCGACCTTGCTGAAGGCCGCGACGGCACGGTCCAGATGCTCACGGCTGTGCGCGGCGCTCATCTGGGTGCGGATGCGGGCCTGGCCCTGCGGCACCACCGGGAAGAAGAAGCCGACCGCGTAGATGCCTTCTTCGAGCAGGCGTTTGGCGAACTCCTGCGCCAGCGGGGCGTCGTGCAGCATCACCGGCACGATCGGGTGGGTGCCCGGCTTGAGCTCGAAACCGGCGGCGGCCATCTTCTCGCGGAAGTAGCGGGTGTTGTCCTGCAGCGTGGCGCGCAGGTCGCCGGCCGAGGCCAGCATCTCGAACACCTTGATGCCGGCCGCCACCACCGGCGGCGGCAGCGAGTTGGAGAACAGGTAGGGGCGCGAACGCTGGCGCAGCAGTTCGATCACGGCCTTCGGCCCGGTGGTGAAGCCGCCCAAGGCGCCGCCGAGCGATTTGCCCAAGGTGCCGGTGAAGATGTCGATCTTGTCCAGCACGCCGCCGACTTCCGCCGAGCCGCGGCCGGTGGCGCCCAGGAAACCGGTGGCGTGGCATTCGTCGATATGCACCAGCGCGTCGTATTTCCCCGCCAGTGCGGTGATTTCCGCCAGCGGCGCGATGAAGCCGTCCATCGAGAACACGCCGTCGGTGGTGATCAGGATC
>CAZRXZ010000154.1:0-3883 GCA_964604095.1 uncultured Arenimonas sp.
CGCGCAGGCCGATGGCGGCCTGTTCGCTGGCCGGCGCGCCGATCTGCACGGCGAAACCTTTGGCGGCCGGCATCGGTTCGGGTTTGGCCGGCACCGGCGCCGGCTTGGTTTCGGCCGGTTTGACGGCGGGCGCCGCATCCTTGGCCGGCGCAGCCGTCGGCACGGCGGGTTTGGCGGCCGGTGCGGGTTCGGTCGGTGCGCTGGCCGGGGCAACCGCGGCATCCATCGCCACCACCACGCCGCCCGGGGCCGAAACCGCCGTCCGCAGGCGGGCCTGTTCGGCGCTTTCGCGGGCGTTGAACGGGCCGACCCGGACGCGGAAGCGCGAGCCGTTGCCCTGCACCACGCCATTCAGTCCGGCTTTGCGTACTTCGGCCAACAGCCGTTTGGCGTCGGCGTCGCCGGCGGCGGGAATCACCAGGGCGTACTGGCCTGCGGCGTGCGCCGGGCCGTCATCAACCGCCGCCACGGCAGTCGGCGCTTCCGCCGGCGATTGCGGCGCAGGCACGGAAGCGGGCGGCACACCGGCGGGCGCGGCCGGGGCATCGAGCGGGATATCGATGGTGGTGATGCCGTCGTCATCCGGCTCATCGGGGATGCTCAGCGGCACATCGGCGCTGTCCGGGTCCTTGACGTCGGGGCTTTTCAGCAGCATCGGCACGAAAATCAGGGCCAGGGCGGCCAGAACGACGGCGCCGATCAGGCGTTGCTTCAACGGTGCTTCCATGGAACCCTCCCGGTGGGAGCGCCAATTATACCCCCAGCGTCCTCAACGCGGGAGCCGCATCACCGCTTCGAGGGTGTGGAACGAACCGAACACCAGAATGCGTTCGCCGCGGTTTTCCGCCAAAGCCGCCGCGTACGCGGAAGCCACATCGGCGTGCAGGGCGGCGGTGTCCGCCACCGGGCTGGCGGCCAGCAGACGCGTCCA
Source organism: uncultured Arenimonas sp. (assembly GCA_964604095.1). Lineage (GTDB taxonomy): Bacteria > Pseudomonadota > Gammaproteobacteria > Xanthomonadales > Xanthomonadaceae > Arenimonas. The sequence goes on from CAZRXZ010000154.1 coordinate 932, forward strand.
ATCCGCCGAACTCGGCACCCGCTCGGCCGGCTCGGCCAGACAGCCCACGTGCCAGTACGCGATATGCGGCGCGAGCGCCGCCAGCATGCCGGCGATGTCCTTGTCGTTCAGGGCGCTGAACACCGCCACGGTCGGCTTCGGGTGCTCGGCCAGCCAGTGCGCCAATTGCGCCACCGACTGCGGATTGTGCGCCACGTCCAGAACCACCTCGGGGGTCTCGCGCCAGCGCTGCAGGCGCCCGGCGATCCGCGCCGTAGCCACGCCCTCGGCCCAGGCCGTTTCGGCGATCGCCAGCGGCGAGGCGCGCAGCGCCGCGATGGCGCAGGCGGCGTTCTGCAGCTGCGCCGGCGCCTGCAGCTGCGGATACGGCAAGTCCAGGCTGAAGCCCGGCTCGCGCCAGAGCCAGTGCTCGTCGAAGCGGTCGATCAGGTAATCGCTGAAGCCGCGCACGCAGTACACGCCGTGTTCGTAGGCGTAACGCAGCACCGAGGACGGCGGGTCTTTCTCGCCCAGGATGCCGGGCTTGCCGGCACGCAGGATGCCGGCCTTTTCCAAACCGATCGCCTCGCGGTCTTCGCCCAGATAGGCCTGGTGGTCGAGGTCGACGGTGGTGATCACCGCGACGTCGGCGTCCAGGATGTTGACCGCGTCCAGGCGCCCGCCCAGACCGACTTCGAGCACGGCCAGATCCAGGCCGGCGTCGGCGAACAGCCGCAGCGCCGCCAAGGTGCCGAACTCGAAATAGGTCAGCGCAATGTCCGCCCGCGCCGCGTCGATGGCCTCGAACGCGCGTACCAGATCGGCATCGGAAACCTCCGCGCCGCCGATGCGGATGCGTTCGTTGTAGCGCAGGAAATGCGGCGAGGTGAACGCGCCCACCCGGTACCCGGAAGCGGCGGCGATGGCTTCGATGAAGGCCACGGTCGAGCCTTTGCCGTTGGTGCCGGCCACGCTGATGACCGGACACGGCAGGCGCAGCAGATCCATGCGCCGCGCCACCTCGCGCACGCGCTCCAGGCCCAGGGCGATGCCCTGGGGATGGGTGTGCAGCTGGTATTCCAGCCATTGGGCGAGCGTACGGGCCATCGGATCAGAGTGCGCGGTGCAGGGCTTCGCCGAACAGCGGCGTGTGGTGTTGGCAGTCATTCAAGCGCACCACGGCCAGATTGTCCACCGAATCGCCCTCCAGCAGGTTGAGCGTGGTCGGCGCCTGGCGGAACGTCCACAGGCGCGCCATGTCCAGGCCGAGGATGCGGCACAGCAGCACGCGGTTGACGGCATCGTGCGCCACCAGCAGCAGGGTGTCGTCGACGCCGAGCCCCTCGCAGGCGGCGCGGAAACCCGCCCAGGCGCGGTCCAGCACCTGCTGCAGGTTCTCTCCGCCCGGCATCTGCACGGTCTGCGGCGCCTCGCGCCAGGCGCGGAAGGTGTCCGGATCGCGCGCCGCGATTTCACCGGCCAGCAAGCCTTCCCATTCGCCGTGGGCGATTTCCTGCAGACGCGGGTCGATCCGCAGCATCGCCTTGCGCGCATCGCCCAAGGCCGCTTCGGCCGTGGCGCGCGCGCGCGCCAGCTGCGAACTGACCGCACGCGTGATCGGCACGTCGCGCAGGCGCTCGCCGAGCTGGGCGGCCTGCGCCTGGCCGACCTCCGAAAGCGGGATGTCGATCTGGCCTTGGTAGCGGCCGGCGGCGTTCCATGGGGTTTCGCCATGGCGTGCGAGGATGATCTTCATCGGGCGCGCCTCAGATCATGTCCAGGGACACGATGCCCGGGATGGTACGCAGGCCCGAGAGCTGCGTGGCCGACACCTCGCGGTCGACGGTGATCGCCGCCAGCGCATGGCCGTCGCCGGTGGCGCCGAGCGAGAAGTTGACGATGTTGATGCCGGCCGCGCCGAGGTTGGAGCCGAGCAGGCCGATGACGCCGGGCTTGTCTTCGTTCTTCATCAACAGGATGTGCGCACCGGGGTCGAAGTCGAGCTCGACGCCGTCCAGACGCACCACGCGCGGGCCGCGGTGCAAGGTGGCCTCGATGCGCCGCCCGCCCTGCTCGCCCGTCACCTCGATGCGCAGCAGCCGGTCGAACCCGTCACCGTCGCCGCCCAGGGTCTCGGAAACCGCCAGACCGCGCGCGGCGGCCTCGCCCAAGGCATTCACCGGCGTCACCCGGCCGGACGCGCTGCCCAGCATCGACGCCACCAACAGGCGGCTGAGCGGGCGGGTGTCGAGCGCCTCGGTGCGGCCGGCGTAGGTGATGTGCAGTTTGCTGGCGGCAGGCACCAGACGGCTGGCGAGCTTGCCGAGTTCGGTCATCAGCGGCACCCACGGACCGACCTCTTTCGCCGCTTCGGCGCTGAGCGGCGGCAGGTTGACGCAGCCGGCGACCGCGCCGGTCTTCAGGAAATCGATCATCTGGCGCGCCAGGATGGTGCTGACCGCCTGCTGCGCTTCCGAGGTCGATGCGCCCAGATGCGGGGTCAGGATCAGCTTCGGATGCGCGCGCAACGGCGAGTCCTTCGGCAGCGGCTCGGTCACGAAGGTATCGAGCGCGGCGCCGGCCAGATGGCCTTCGTCGAGCAGCGTGAGCAGGGCCGCTTCGTCCACCAGGCCGCCGCGCGCGGCGTTGATCAGGTACGCGCCCTTGCGCATCCGGCGCATCTGCGCTTCGCCGATCAGGTTGGTGGTGTCCTTGGTGCGCGGAATGTGCAGGGTGATGATGTCGGCCCAGGCCAGCAGTTCGTCCAAGGCCTTCATCGGCACGCTCATCCGCCCGGAGGCCGCGGCCGGCAGGAACGGATCGAACGCGGCCACGTCCATGCCGATGCCGGCGGCCTTGCGCGCCACCGTGGCGCCGATGCGGCCCAGGCCGATCACGCCCAAGCGCTTGCCTTCCAACTCGAAGCCGGTCAGGCCGTTCTTCGGCCATTCGCCGGCCTTCATGCCGGCATCG
>CAZRXZ010000155.1:0-3842 GCA_964604095.1 uncultured Arenimonas sp.
TGCGCCGCAGCCAGCGCGAGGGCTTGGCGCAAAGCGACGACCCCGGCGTGCGCGGCAACCACCCGGAGTGGCTGTTGCGGCAACTGCAGCAGGATTGGCCGCAGGACTGGCCGGGCATGCTCGATGCCAACAACGCGCAGGCCCCGCTGTGGCTGCGCGTCAATGGCCGGCGCAGCACGCGCGCGGCGGTTTCGGCGATGCTGCAGGACGCCGGCATCGCGCATCATCTGCCGGCGTTTCCGCCGCAGGCCATCCGCATCGACGAGGCCATCGCGCCGACCCGCCTGCCGGGCTGGGACGAGGGCCTGATCACGGTGCAGGATGTGTCCGCGCAGCTGGCGGCCGAGGCGCTGGCGCCGGGCGCGGGCGCGCAGGTGCTCGATCTGTGCGCGGCGCCCGGCGGCAAGGCCGCGCAATTGGCCGAGCGCGATCCCGCGCAGCTGGTGCTGATCGACATCGACGCCGAACGTCTGCAGCGCGTGCACGACCTGTTCGGCCGTCTGCAGTTGGAGACGGCAGCTGTGCGCTTCGCGGCCGCCGATGCCGCGTTGCCGCTGCCGGACGCGTTGCCGACAGCCTACGACGCCATCCTGCTGGACGCGCCGTGTTCGGCCACCGGCATCATCCGCCGCCAGCCGGACGTGAAATGGCATCGGCAGCCGAAGGACATCGCGGCCCTGAACGCCCTGCAGTGGCGGTTGCTGAAGAACGCCTGGCGGCATCTGCGGCCCGGCGGCCGGCTGCTGTACAGCACCTGCTCGGTGCTGAAGGCCGAGAACGAAAACCTGGCGGCGCAGTTCCTGGCGCAGAATCCGGACGCGCGCGCTTTGCCGCTGGACGCGCGTTTTGGTAGGGTAAGCGGCGTTGGCCGGCAACGTCTGCCCGGCGAAAACGACGGTGACGGTTTCTTCTATGTCCTATTCGAACGCATCTGAATCCGGCACCGTCGGCGCGCTGAAACCCTCGACCGTAATCGGGTTCTTCGCCCTCGCCTTCCTGTTGCTGTTCGTCGGCTACGGCCTGCGCGATCCCTGGCCGGCCGACGAACCGCGCTTCGTGCTGGTGGCCAAGCAGATGGCGGAAAGCGGCCAGTGGCTGTTCCCGCACCGCGGCCTGGAGCTGTATCCGGACAAGCCGCCGGTGTATTTCTGGCTGCTGTCGGCCGCGCACGCGCTCACCGGCAGCTGGCGCTGGAGCTTCCTGTTGCCTTCGTTGCTGTCGGGCATGGCGGTGCTGTGGCTCACGTTCGATCTGGGCCGGCGTCTGTGGAATCCGCGCAGCGGCCTGTGGGCCGCCGCCGCGGTGCTGTTTTCGCTGCAGTTCCTGTACCAGTTCAAGCGCGCGCAGATCGACCCGACCTTGGTGGCGATGACCACCGCCTCGTTCTACCTGATCGCGCGGCATCTGCTGGAGCGCCGCGACTGGCGTTTGCTGTACGCCGGCTTCTTCCTGGCCGGCGTGGGCGTGATCACCAAGGGCGTCGGCTTCCTGCCGCTGTTGGCCTTGCTGCCGCTGGTGCCGTACCGTCGATACGGTTTCGCCCCGCTGACGCCGGCGCAGCCGCGCGATGCCTGGCGTTGGGCCGCGGCGTTCGGTTTCCTGCTGCTGCCGATCGCGCTCTGGCTCGGCGCCATCGTCACCCTCGGCCTGACCTCCGGCAACCCCGAACACGCCGAATACCTGCGCAACATCCTGTTCAAGCAGACCGCCGAGCGTTACGCCAACCCTTGGCACCACCACGAGCCGTTCTGGTATTTCGCCGAGGTCATCGGCCTGTTCTGGCTGCCGTTCTCGCTGGCCGGTTTCTGGCTGTGGCGGCCGTGGCGCGCCGCGCTCGCGCAGCGCGAGCTGCGCACGGTGCTGCCGTTGGCCTGGGGCGTGCTGGTGGTGCTGTTCTTCAGCATCAGCTCCGGCAAGCGCGACATGTACATCCTGCCGGCGCTGCCGGCTTTCGCCTTGGCGGCGGCACCGTATCTGCAGGCCGTTTCCGAACGCGCCGGCTTCCGCCGCCTGCTGCTCGCGTTCGTGTTGCTGCTGGGCGCGCTGCTGGCCGGTTTGGGCGCGGCGGCGCTGTCGGGCCAGGCCGGGTTCGCGGAAAAATTGATTGCCGAGCGCGGCTTGGGCGCGGAAGTGCGCTGGCTGTGGTGGATGCTGTGCGCCGCCGGCGGTTTGGCGCTGTTCGCCGGTCTGTGGCTGCGCACGCGCGGCGCCTTGGCCGCCGCCGCCATCGCGCTGTCCGGCATCTGGCTGGGCTACGGCCTGGTGGCGCATCCGGTGCTGGACGCCAGCAGTTCGGCCGCGGCCTTGATGCAGCGCGCGCGCGCGCAGGCCGGTCCGGATGCCGAGATCGGCCTGGTGGCCTGGAAGGAGCAGAACCTGCTGCAGGCGCGCGGCCGCGTCACCGAATTCGGCTTCCGGCGCGGCGAGCGCGAGCAGTTGGCGCGCGGCATCGCCTGGATGGCGCAGAGCCCGCAGACCCGGGTGCTGATGGTGAACGAAGTGCCGACCCTGGCCTGCATCGATTTCGGCGGCCAAGGCAGCATCGCGCTGGAGAACGCCAACCGCCGCAGCTGGTGGCTGGTGGACCTGCAGGCGGTGGCGCGCTGCCGCGCCTCAGCGTCGGGCGAATAGGCCGTCGGCGGCGATCTTGCCCAGCAGCCGGATCAACACGCGCGGGTCCGGCGGCACGACCAGTTCGGCCAGATTCGGCGGGTTCGACAGCGAGAGCGTCTGGCCGTCGTCGTCCGCCAGTCCCGCGGGTTCGGGAAAACGCACGCCGTAGCGCTCCGCCAGCCAGCCGAAATCGGCCTGATGGCGGGCATGCACCAGACGTACCAGCGCCGGACGCAGCGTGATGCGCGTGGGCTCGGGCAACGCGGCCCGCACCAGGTTCTCGATGCGGGCGTGCAGCTGCGCCTGCATGCGCACGCGCGACGGCGAAAACCCTTCGGTGTCGAGATGGCGGTAGATGTTGTGGAGGCAGAACAGGGTTTCCGCCGACATCGAGCGGTTGGAGTCGATCACCGTGGCGGGCCGGGCCGGCACGCCGAAGAAATCCGCGATCCGGCCATAGGCGTCGGCGACCACGCAGCCGCCGGTCAGCTGCGCGCGGTCGAAGGCGCGTACCTCGACATCGCCCGGAAACACCGACTCCCAGGTTTCGATCTGCCCGCGGAAATCGAAGTGCAGCGTACGCGGGTCCATGCGCGCCAGCTCGTTGCGGAACTTGAGGGCCTGCTGCACGCCCGAGGCGAAGCGCGCGCTGGCTTCGCGCACGTACATCAGGATCCGGAAGCGCCCGTAGCCCATGGCCTCGACCTCGGCGCGGAAGCGCCGCACCGCCTCGGCGTCGATCGCGCCCAGGTACTCCGAGGACAGCACGGCGTTGTCGGCGTCGGGGAACAGGGCCGGAATCCGCGTCCAGAAATTCCGGCGCACCCGCTGCACCGCGGCCGGGTCCGGCAGCTGCAGGCGGATGGTGTGGTCCAGCGTCTCGTACGGCTTGAACAGCGCGGCCAGCACCGAGTGGGTGCGGAAGCGGGGGTGGAACAGGAAGCGGAAGCCGGCATCGCTGCCGCGGTTGGCCAGCAGACTGTCTTGGATGGCGGTGCTGCCGGCCTTATGGCTGCCGATGTGGACGAGCAGGCTGCGCATTCGGGGTTCCCTTGGAGGCAGTCGGCAGTGTAGCAAAACGGTGCGCGCGCCGCCGGCCTCCGTTATCATGGCGGCAGACGCATCGGGGCATTCCATGAAAATTCTCATCTTGGGCGCGGGACAGGTCGGCAGCTCGGTCGCGGCCGCGCTGTCGGTCGAGGACCAGAACGACATCACCGTGGTCGACC
>CAZRXZ010000156.1:0-3839 GCA_964604095.1 uncultured Arenimonas sp.
CGCGGTGCGAGGTGAACAGCAGGAAGGCACGGCCCTTGGAGGCTTCCAGCACCGGGCGCGCGTGTTCCAGCAGGGCATCGATGAAATACGGGCTGGACGGCTCGGGCATGCCTTTCGGCAGATAGAACAGGCCTTGGTTCTGCCAATCGAACGGACTCGGCTGCACCAGCACCCGTGGCTCGCCCAGGCCCAAGCGCGCCGACAGATGCGACACCGACTGGTTCACCGCCAAGGTGGCGGAGGTCAGTATCCAGGCCGCCTGGCTTTGTTCGCGGTATTGCCGCAGCGGGCCCGACACGTCCATCGGGGTGGCGTTCAAGGTGATGCCGCGCTGGCTGAGTTCGTACCAGCGCACGGCCACGGTGCCGGGCACGGGCTCGGATTCCGGCGCACGGCGCAGGTCGGCCAGCCACTGCGTCCAGCGCTGCAGCAGGACCTCGGCGCGGCCGGTGCATTGGTCGAGCGCGGCCGATGCGCCGGCCTGCTGGCGCAACGCCTCCAGCAAGGAGCCGGCATCGGCCTGCAGCGCCTCCAGCGCATCGACGACCGCCGGCTTGGCGCGCAGCAGGGCCGCGGCGCCTTTGCCCGGCACGTCCTCGCATTCGGCGCGCAGCTGCTTCACGCGCAGCTCCAAGGTCTTCACCCACGGCGCCAGCAGGATCGAACTGCCGCTGACCTTGCCGGCCTCCAGCAGGATGTCCTTGCCCAGCTCCAGCCACTGCCGGGTGCTGACCGAATCGCCGAAGAACTGCAGCGCCAGCTCCGGCACCTGATGCGCTTCGTCCAGGATGAACACCGATGCGCCCGGCAACACCTCGCCGAAGCCCTCCTGCTTGATCGCCAGATCGGCCAGCAGCAGATGGTGGTTGACCACCACCACATCCGCGCTCTGCGCCTCCTGGCGGGCCTTGACCAGATGGCATTCGGACCAGAACGGGCACTCGCCGCCCAGGCAGTTGTCGGCGGTGGAACTGACCTGCGGCCAGACCGGGCTGTCTTCGGGAATGCCGGACAATTCGGCCAGATCGCCGCGGCGGGTCTTGCCCGCCCATTGCTGCACGCGCTGGAAATGCCGTGCGGCGTCGCGGCTGGCGAAGGTCTCGTCCTTGGCCTGCTCCAGACGGAACAGGCAGAGGTAGTTGGCGCGGCCTTTCAGCAACGCCGAATGCACCGGCGTGCCGAGCGCCTTCTTGATGCGCGGCAGGTCGCGGTGGTAGAGCTGGTCCTGCAGCGCCTTGGTGCCGGTGGAGACGATCACGCGCTTGCCGGACAGCAGCGCAGGCACCAGATAGGCGAAGGTCTTGCCGGTGCCGGTGCCGGCCTCGGCGACCAGCACGGCGCGGTCTTCGATGGCTTCGGCGATTTCGGCCGAGAGCTGCTGCTGGCTTTCGCGGAACGCGAAGCCCTCGAGCTCGCGCGCCAACACGCCGTCGGCCGAGAGCGCCTGCGCGCAGGCCTTGCCCAGCTCGGACATCACAGCCGTGCCGGCGGGACGTGCGTGCACTCGCCCAGGTTCTGCGCCAGCTCGCGGTCCGGAAGCGCGCGGCCCTGCGCCAGCGCGGCGTAATGCACGGTCAGCCAGTTGCGGCGGCACAGATGGCCGAGCTTCGGCCCGGACGCGAACGACTGCCGCGCCAGGCGCTCGGCCAGCGGCCAGGCGCGGTCGAGGATGGCCAGCTCGGCGCGGGCCTGCAGCACCTGCGGGTCGGCGGCGTTCAGCACCAAGGCGCGATCCAGCAACTGCTCGGCCTTGGCGCGGTCGCCGTCGGCCTCGGCGCGCTCGGCCTGCTCGCGCAAGTCCACCAGCGCGTCATCGGCCAAGGCCTGGAACACCAGCTCGTCGCCGACATCGCCCTGCGCGCGGATCTTGCCCAACATCTGCTCGGGCGTTTCCGACAGCGCCGGCACGGGCACGGTCTCCGGACGGCTGCAGGCGGCGAGCGCCAACACCAGCGCGAGCGCGGCGGCTTTCTTCATGGCGCTCCCGCCTGGGCGGCGCCGTCCTGTTCCGGCACCTTGTCCTTGCCGCGGAACCAATCCATCCAGGTATCGAACAGCGACTGGCCATCGGGCGCCGGCGGTTCGCCGCAGCTCACGTGCTCGGTCGGCAGGTAGCCGGCCACGAACGCGGCGCGGCGCGCGCCGGGGCAGTATTCCTCGGTGGTGGCGTAGCGGGCGGCATCCAGCCAGACCCATTCCAGGCCCTCGCCGGACACGCGCAAGGGCCGGCTGGGCAGGCGCTTGAACAGCTGCGACCAGACGCGCAGGGCGCCGGTGGCGCCGTGCAGGCCGGTGGATTCGTTGCTGTCGTTGCCGACCCAGACCACCGCCAGGTGGTCGCCGGTGTAGCCGGCGTACCAGCTGTCGCGCGAATCGTTGCTGGTGCCGGTCTTGCCGGCCGACTGCAGGTCGCCCAGGCCGTCGGACAGCAAGGCGCGTGCGGTGCCGGCGGTCACCGTCTGCTGCAGCGCCACGGTGACCAGACGCGCGGCCATGGCATCGCCGCGCTGGGCCTTGACCGGCACGGTTTCGTATTTGCTCAGCGCCTTGCCTTGCGGATCGAGCACGGCGCGCACCGACTGCAAGGGCTGCACGCGGCCGCCGGAGGCCAGGAACTGGTACATCTGCGCCATGCCGTACACCGGCAGGTCGACCGCGCCCAGGAGCAGCGAAGGCCGCGCCTTGACCGTCTCCCCGCTGAGCGACTGCACCAACGTCGCCAGGCGATCCGGCCCGATCTGCATGCCCAGGCGCACCGTGGCCTGGTTGTAGGAATTGGCCAGGGCCGAGGCCAAGGTCACCGTGCCGTGGCTGCGGCGGTCGGCGTTCTTCGGCTCCCAGATCTTGCCGTCATCGGTGTTGACCGCGATCGGTTCATCGCTCAGCCAGCTGGCCAGCGACCACTCGCCCGGGCGCGCCAAGGCCAGCATGTACACGAACGGCTTGAGCAGGGAGCCGACCGGGCGGCGTGCGTCGACCGCGCGGTTGAAGCCGGGCTCGCCGATACGGCGGTTGCCGACCGCGGCCACGATGTGTCCGGTGGCGGCGTCGGTCACGATGGCGCCGGCCTGCAGCTCGGGCCCGTCCTTGCGCTGTACGCGCTCGAGCGTGCCGGTGACCGCGCGCTCCAGATAGGTCTGCGCCGACGGCGACAGCGTGGTCAGCACGCTCAGGCCCTGGCCGCTGAGTTCGGCGTTGTCGTAATCCTTGGCCAGCTGCCGGCGCACGATGTCGAGGAAGGCCGGCGCGCGGTTGCGCGCCAGGATCGGCTTGGCGGCCACGCCCAGCGGCGCGGCGTTGGCCTTGGCGGCCTGCTCGGGCGTCAGCAGGCCGGCTTCCACGAACTCGTTGATGACGATGGCGCGGCGCTTGCGCGCGCGCTCGGGATTGCGGCGCGGATCCCAGTAGCCCGGACCTTGGATCAGGCCGACCAGCAACGCGATCTCGTGGTCCTGCAGATGCGCCACGTCGCGCCCGAACCAAAAGTCGGAGCCGGCGGCGATGCCGTGGATGGATTGGTCGCCGACCTGGCCGAGATAGACCTGGTTGAGGTAGGCCTCGAGGATGGTCTTCTTGTCGAAGCGGGCCTCGATGATCAGCGCGTACAGCGCTTCCTTGACCTTGCGGGTGATGGTCTTGGTGTTGCTCAGGAACAGGCTGCGCACCAGCTGCTGGGTCAGGGTCGAGGCGCCCTGCTCGAAGCCGGCCTCGCGGATGTTGACGTAGATCGCGCGCGCCACGCCGAACGGGTCGATGCCGTGGTGGTTCTGGAAGTTGCGGTCCTCGACCGCCTGCAGGCCCTTGACCAGCAGTTCCGGCACGCGGTCGATCTTCACCAG
>CAZRXZ010000157.1:0-3823 GCA_964604095.1 uncultured Arenimonas sp.
CGGAGGCCACCAGGTCGGCCAGGGTCTTGCTGCGGCAACGCGCGGCGTGCGCCGCCACCGCCTGCCAATCCTCGCTGCGCCACATGCCGGGTGTCCTCACTTGCTGTCGAATTCGAGATTGTCGATCAGGCGCGTCAGGCCCAGGCGCGCCGCGATCAGGGCCACGCGCGTGTTGCTGCGCGCGCGCGCCAGGCGGCCGAGTTCGGCGGAACGGATCTCGGCGTAGTCGACCTCGAACCCCTGGCCTTCCAGGCGCGCGAACGCCTCGTGCTCGATGCGCTCGACCGGGGTGCCGGCCAGGTAGGCGTCGCGCATGAAGCACAGGGTGCGGTAGATCTCGGCGGCGGTGGCGCGTTCGGCCTCGCTCAGGTATTGGTTGCGCGAGCTCATCGCCAGGCCCGACGCCTCGCGCAGGGTCGGCGCCGGCACGATCTCGACCGGAAAGCCCAGCTCGGCTGCCATGTAGCGGATGACCTGCAGCTGCTGGTAATCCTTGCGGCCGAACACCGCGATGTCCGGCTGCACCATGTTGAACAGGCGCGCCACCACCGTGGCCACGCCGTTGAAATGGCCGGGACGGTAGGCGCCGCACAGGATGTCGGTGATGCCCGGCACGTGCATCTGCACGGCGTTCTTGGCGCCGAACGGATACATCACCGCGCTGTCGGGCAGGAACGCGGCGTCGCAGCCGTGCGCCTGCAGACCGTCGCAATCGCGCTGCTCGGTGCGCGGATAGCGCGCGTAATCCTCGTTCGGCCCGAACTGGGTGGGATTGACGAAGATGCTGGCCACCACCCGGTCGGCGCGTTGCTTGGCCAGTTCGACCAGGGCGAAGTGGCCGGCGTGCAGATTGCCCATGGTCGGCACGAAGCCGACGCGCAGGCCGTCCGCCTTCCAGGCCCTGACCTGCGCGCGCAGGCCGTCAAGCTGTTTGAAGACATGCATCAGACGTATCCGTGTTCGGGCGCGGGGAAGGCGCCGGATTTGACCTCGTCGACATAGGCCCGGAACGCGGCCTCGATCGAATCGCGGCCCTTCAGGAAGTCCTTGACGAAGCGCGGGCGGCGGTGGCCGGAATTGATGCCGAGCGCGTCGTGGCTGACCAGGATCTGGCCGTCGCAATCCGGGCCGGCGCCGATGCCGATGGTGGGGATGGCGACGGCGCGGGTGATCTCGGCGGCCAAGGCCGACGGCACGCATTCCAGCACCAGCAGCTGCGCGCCGGCGGCCTCGACCGCACGCGCCTGCGCCAGCAAGGCCTCGGCCGCGCCGGCCTCGCGGCCCTGCACCTTGAAGCCGCCCAGCTTCAGCACCGACTGCGGCGTGAGGCCCAGATGCGCGCAGACCGGGATCTCGCGTTCGCTCAGGTACGCGATGGCGTCCAGCACGAAGCCGGCGCCTTCGAGCTTGACCATGCTGGCCAGCCCTTCGGCCAACAGCGCCGTGGCGGCATCGAGCGCGCGATCGGGGCTGGCATAGGTCTGGAACGGCATGTCGGCGATCAGCAATGCGCCCTGCAGGCCCTTGGCCACGCAGCGGCTGTGGTACACCATGTCGTCCAGACCGACCGACACGGTGTTGGCGCCGCCCTGCACCACCATGCCGAGCGAATCGCCGACCAGCACCGCGTCGACGCCGGCATGGTCCATGGCGCGCGCGAAGCTGGCGTCGTAGGCGGTCAACGCGGCGATGCGTTCGCCGCGGCGTTTCATCTGCCCCAGGGCGGGCACGGTGACCGGCGCGCGCGCAGGCGTCTCGGCGTTATTGGCGTACATGGGCGCCTCCTTCTGCAATCCGTTCGATCGGCTGCTGCGGCAGCGCCGCGAGCAGAGCCATTAAAGCACCTTGTCCGGGCACTGTCAGGTCGGGGGCGAGCTCGGCCAGCGGCACCAGCACGAAGGCGCGCTCGGCCATGCGCGGGTGCGGCACCTGCAGGCCTTCGGCGTCGATGCGCCGCTGGCCGTACAGCAGGATGTCGCAGTCCAGGGTGCGCGGGCCCCAGCGCGCCTCGGCCTGCCGGTCGCGGCCGTGCCGGCGCTCGATATCGAGCAATTCGTGCAACAACACCCCCGGCGGCAAGGCGGTGTCCAGTTCCAGCACGGCATTCAGGTAATCGGGTTGTTCGACTCCGCCCCAGGCCGGCGTGCGGTAGCTGCCGGACACGGCGACCAGCCGGGTCCTCGGCAACTCGGCGATGGCCTCGGCGGCGCTACGCAGGATGGCGGCGCTGTCGCCCTGGTTGCCGCCCAAGCCGATGAAGACGCGCTCGGACACGGATCAACCGGCCGGCCGCGGCCGGTTGCGGCGACGGCGGCGTTTCGGCGGCTGCGCGGCGCTTTCGCCCTCGCGGGCCACGGCATGCGCCGGAATGATCTGCGCCAGCTGTTCCGGCGCCAGCGCCTGGGCCTGCTCCCAGAACCGCAGTTCCTCGGCCAACTCCGGCACGCCATGCGCGCGCAGGGCCAGGAAATCGAAGGCGGCGCGGAAGCGCGGATGCGACAGCAACCGGAACACGCGCTTGCGGGTGCGCTGTCCGAAGCGCGACTGCAGCTGCCAGATCTCCTGCCTCGGCAGCGAGAAGCGGCGCGGGATGGCGATGCGCTCGGTCTGGCGCAGGGTCACGCGGTCGGCGGCGCGCTGCTGGGCCACCGCCAGCTCGGCGCCGGCGGCCTGCAGCACCGCCACTTCACGGCAATACGCCGGCCACAGCAGGCAGGCGAACAGGAAGCCCGGCGCCACCGTCTTGTCGGCGCGCACGCGCTCGTCGGTGTTGCGCAGGGCCTGCATCAGCATCGCGCGCAGGGCGCCGCTGCGGTTGGTCTTGAGCGCCTTGGCGGTGTCCGGGAACAGCACGTCGAGCAGGCCGTACTGCTCCAGCAGCAGGAAGCTCGGCACCGCGCTGCCGGCCAGGAAGATCTTCAGCACCTCGTCGAACAGGCGCGCCGAGGACGCGCCGGTCAGCAGCGGCGCCATGGCCGGAATCGGCGCGGCGGCGTCGGGGTGGATGGAGAAGCCGAGCTTGGCCGCCAGGCGCACCGCCCGCAGCATGCGCACCGGATCCTCGCGGTAGCGGGTTTCCGGGTCGCCGATCAGCTTCAGCACACGGTCCTTGACGTCCTGGTAGCCGCCGACGATGTCGCGTACGCTGAAGTCCTCGACCGTGTAGTACAGGGCGTTGGCGGTGAAGTCGCGGCGGAACGCGTCCTCCTCCAGGGTGCCGTACACGTTGTCGCGCAGCAGCCGCCCTTCTTCGTGCACCTCGCGGTCGGCGGCGGCGGTGTCGTCGTCGCCGGAGGCGCGGAACGTGGCGACCTCGATGATCTCGGAGCCGAACATCACGTGCGCCAGGCGGAAGCGGCGCCCGATCAGGCGGCAGTTGCGGAACTGGGCGCGCACCTGCTCGGGCGTGGCGTTGGTGGCCACGTCGAAATCCTTCGGATGGCCGCCGGTCAGCAGGTCGCGCACGGCGCCGCCCACGATATAGGATTCGTAGCCGGCCTCGCGCAGCTTGTACAGCACGCGCAGGGCGTTCGGACTGATGTCCTTGCGGGAAATGCCGTGGTCGGCGCGGGCAATGACGGTGCCGTGGCCCGCGTCCTGGAATTCGCTCATAAGCTTCCTAAATGCAGTAAAATGTCCACGTCCAAGCCCCGTGGCCAGGCCCGTATTTTACGGGGTTTACCGTCCTTTAGGTGATTTATGCCCTTTGTCGTTACCGAAAACTGCATCCGCTGCAAATACACCGACTGCGTCGAGGTCTGCCCGGTGGACTGCTTCCACGAAGGCCCGAACTTCCTGGTGATCGATCCGGTCGAATGCATCG
>CAZRXZ010000158.1:0-1579 GCA_964604095.1 uncultured Arenimonas sp.
GCCCTGCGAGCTGTCCTCGATCTTGAACTTGATCTTCTCTTCCGGCACGCTTTCGACCAGCTCCCACTTGCCCGAACCGGTGGAACGGTTCAGCGAGCTGTAGCTCATGGTGGCGCCGACGCCGGAAGCCGGATCGCTGACCTGCGACTTCAGCATGCTGTCCGAACGCAGGACGTTCCATTCGTCGAAGCGGTTGAAGCCGTTGAGCACGTCGAACACGGTGCTGATCGGGCGGTTGCTTTCGGTTTTGTATTCCACGGTGCGCTGCGAGGGCAGGAACAGGGCCACGGCGGCGAACAGCACCACGACCACGGCCAGTGAAATCAGGAATTCGTAAATCCGGTTCATTTAAAGACTCTCTCCAAGGACAAACCGCCCCATCCGGGCAATCAGTCCTAAAGGATACCACTTAAATGCCGCCGTGGTCAGCCCGTCCCGGGGGTGTTTTCGGGGGTGTAAGGCCCGGTTCAGACGATCTTCAATTCGAAGGCCTTGAGCACCGCCCGGGTCCGGTCGCGGACCCCTAACTTGGACAGGATGTTGGACACGTGGTTCTTGATGGTGCCCTCGGCCACATGCAGGGAGTTGGCGATTTCCTTGTTGGAGAAGCCGCCGGCCATCAGCCGCAGGATCTCGGTTTCGCGCTCGGTCAGCGGGTCCGGGCGGTCCAGGCTGACGAAATGGTTGTTCAGCCCCTCCAGGCCGGACAACAGGCGCTGCGACATGGCCGGCTGCACCAGGGAGCCGCCCTTGGCCACCACCTCGATGGCCTCGACCAGCTGCTCCAGGCTGACGTCCTTGAGCAGATAGCCCTTGGCGCCGGCCTTGATGCCGGCCAGCACCAGCTCGTCGTCGTCGAAGGTGGTCAGGATGATGGTCGGCGGCAGCAGGCCTTTGGCGGACAGCTCCTGGACGGCCTCCAAGCCGGATTTGACCGGCATGCGCATGTCCATCAGCACCACGTCCGGCTTGAGCTCCGGAATGGTGTCGATGGCCTGTTGGCCGTCGCCGGCCTCGGCGATGACCTGGATGTTCTCGGCCAAGGACAACAGGGACTTGACGCCTTGGCGCACCAAGGTCTGGTCATCCACCAACACGACACGGATCATGTGCACGCTCCCAAGGGTAAAGTGATGCTGACGCCGAATCCCGCGCCGGGCGAAGTCTGGACCAGCATCTGCCCCTTGGCCGCCTCGACCCGCTCCTTCATGCCGCGAAGGCCGTTGCCGAGCCGGCCCGGCGTCGCGCCCTGCCCGTCGTCCTGGGACTTCAGAATCAATAGATTATCCAGTTTTTGCAGGGACAGTTCCAGCCGGCGGGCGCCGGCATGCTTGATGGTGTTGGTCAGCAGCTCCTGCACGCAGCGCACGATGACCTGGGCGCAGGCGGAATCCTCCACGCTCAGGCCCGGGTCGGCATGCAGCTCGATCTTGAGGTTCGGCACCGACTCCAGCAGCGGCGCGATGGCCGACAGCACGTCGATGGCCTGCCCCTGCCGCATCTCCGAGACCGCCTCGCGCACGTCCGAGAGCAGCAGCTTGGCCAGCGAATGGCTCTGCTTCACATGCTCCTGGGCCTG